>CAZCXX010000001.1:0-27873 GCA_964502865.1 Candidatus Woesearchaeota archaeon
TTCGATGTCCTTCGAGGGTCGTCAGAAATCTTCGATTTCTGAACGCACTCAGGGACTTCGAGAATATGCTTATTCTCGACAGTGCTCAAGAATTAGCAAATTCTTGACATTAGCAAATCCCTGATGTTTCAAAGCGGTTCGATAGAGGACTTCGGGGTTCGTCAGAAATCGAAGATTTCTGAGCGCCTCGAGAATCGGAGATTCTCTCAGTTTCAAAGTCCTCTATATTCATCGAGGACACAAAGGTTATAAGCCTGATTATATTCATGGAAATATGCAATCCTTCTCTTCCCGTCGTGCAGTTTTGCGTCATGTGTTTGCTCAAAAACATTCACAAGCAACTGCACTCGGTATTGCACTTCTCTTCTACAGTGTAAATGCACTAATTCTACAATGGCGGAATCTTGATATTTTTACTGCGAGTAATTTCATCAGCTTATTTACAGTCGGCGTTTACTATTTGATGACGCGGAGTAGTTTCTATCTTCTATTGCTTATTAGTATACTTATTGGAATTCTGAGTGCACTGCTTCTCCATCGGGTACGCATTGAACTTGCTTTACGCCATGATCGAACCGGAATCATCTCATCACTCGGCATTGTTGCAGGCATTATTCTTCCCGGGTGCGCATCCTGTGGAATCGGACTTGCCGCAGTGCTTGGTCTCAGCTCGAGTTTGGCAGTCCTGCCTTTCAAGGGAATAGAAATATCTGTAATTGCAGTTTTACTTATTGCCATCGCTATAGGGATGGTTGCAAAGAGCATGACGGTTCATGCAGCGTGTAAAGTTCCACATAGAAAAAAGTAAAGAGAATTAGGTTGATTATGTTACTCATTGTACCAAATTCTCTAATGGATAATTAGGAGAACAGGCAACACAATTAACCTAATTATCCATAATCATCTAACCCGCAGTACTTTACGTAGTTCATCTTCATCAAATCCCAAGATGATCTTTTTCCCAACTTCAATGACCGGGACATGACGCTGTCCCGTTTTTTTGAGCATTAATGCAGCAGCTTTTTTATCACTATCCACGTAGATGTCTTCAAAAGGAATATGGTGGTGCTCCAAAAACACTCGAGCAAGTTCACACCACGGGCAAATATGGGTGCCATAGAGGGTAACTTTTGCACTCTTCTTCATACATATCTATCGTTTTTGTCTATTTATAACTATAGGAAATCACTTTAATATCCGCAATTTCTAACGTGATTTCCTATAGCTATCAGGGAGAGGACGTACAATAGTGGTTAACGAGTTATAAGTGGCCATATGTCTTGGTCTTACACACGTCTCTCCAAATCAGTTATCCCTACAAAAGAGAAAGATTTATAAATATGTAGGGATAACTCTTACCATGTACTGCAAAAACAAAAAAATAAAAGGAAAAACGTATCGATATGCTGTACGGTCAATACGTCTTCCTAATGGGAAAGGTATTTCTTTAGAGGTAAGGTATAAAGATCAAGACAAGAAAGAAATTGAAAAGGAACTTGACGAAAAAGAAAAACAGAAGATGACAAAGTATGCTTTACAAAGCTATGAAACAGACTCAATTTTTACCACAGAAGAAGTAAGAAAAGTAGAAGAAATGAAAATAGATTATAAAAAGATTCTTAAAAAATTAAGCGATGTAAGTCTTAAAGACCTTCTTGATCGCTTTACTGCAAATTTTACGTATGAAAGCAATGCCCTCGAAGGAAATTCACTTACACTAAAAGATGTAGCAATTGTGATGTTTGAGAATGCGTCTCCTAAGGGAAAGGACTTCAGAGAGATCTATGAAACGAGAAATTCTCGAAAAGTAGTTGAACTCGCGACAAATAATGCTTTCTCGATATCGGAGAAAGACATTCTTAAAATGCATAAAATTCTTGTAAAGGACACAGGAATACAGCAAGGATATAAAACAGTACCTAATATCTTGATAGGAAGAGATGTTCAGACAACTCCTCCAGAAAGGACAAAAGAAGAAATGGACAAGTTGATTCACTGGTATCATACAACTAAAGGAACTACACATCCTCTTAAAATGGCTGCATTGTTTCATGGAAAATTTGAACAGATTCATCCTTTTGAAGATGGAAATGGAAGAGTGGGAAGATTTCTTATCAATGTCATCCTCATAAAATACAAATACCCGCCGATTATTATACGAAAGTCACAAAGAATAGCCTATCTCAAAGCCCTAGAGCATTTTGATAAAAATCATCCTCTAACTCTCGAGCGATTCATTCTTGAAAAATACAAAGAAACCTATCGGAAATTCTTTGAAATGTATATGCAGTATCTCTGATAGCAAACGAGGGGATATCCCTATCAAAGTATTCATTCGGAGCACGAGACACTTTCTTAATCATGCTTCTTTCAAGGATAAGGCATTTGAATTTCTTTGGTCAAGGTCAATTTTATTGAGTATGTGATAGAGGGGAAAGGTGATTTTTTTCTATATTTTTGCTCTTCTTAACAGATTTGCATTACTCACAACAGTTATAGAAGAAAGTGCCATGGCAATTTCTGCGATGATAGGATGTAAAACACCTGCGACCGCGAGAGGAATTGCAACAACATTATACGCGAATGCCCAGAAGAGGTTTTGCTTGATTTTTCTGAATGTTGCTTTAGAAAGGTTAATTGCTTGAACAACGCCAACCAGCGAACCCCTCGCAAGTACAATGTCGCCTGCTTCAATTGCAATATCTGTGCCAGTTCCCATGGCAATGCTTACATTTGCTTGCTTAAGCGCAGGAGCGTCATTGATTCCATCACCTACAAAGGCAACCATGCCCCGTCTTTGTAATTCTTCAACTTTCTTTACCTTATCTTCTGGCAAAACATTCGCAACTACTTCTCGAATTCCTGTCTGCTGTGCAATCGCGTGCGCAGTCCGTTCGTTGTCCCCAGTAATCATGACAGTTCGATAGTCTTGCCGGTTAAGGTATTGGATAACTTTTGCAGATGTTTCCTTGATTGCATCGGCAACAGCAATCACACCCAAGACTTTGCCATTTTCTGTTACGAGCATGGTTGTTTTGCCCTCACTCTCAAATTTCTCAACTTGGGCTTCAATGCCCTTCAGCGAAATTTTCCGCTCTCGCATCAGTGTTGCATTTCCAATAACAATTTTCTTCCTTTCAATATATCCCTCGATACCTCTTCCGCGTAAGATAATAAACTTCTTCACATTCTTGTATTTTTTCAATGCTGCTTTCTGTACGATCGCCCTTGCAATTGGGTGCTCACTAAGCCTCTCAAGACTTCCTGCAATCTCCCAAAGATAAGCTTCCTTGTCTATAGCATAGATATCTGTAACCTCTGGCTTGCCTTTGGTGATTGTTCCGGTCTTGTCAAATGCAATGATCTTAATTTCTTTCATGGTCTGAATAGCTTCGCCTTTTCGAATGAGAATGCCGCGTTTTGCCCCCATGCCTGAGCCAACTGTTAAAGCAATCGGTACTGCAAGGCCGAGAGAACACGGGCAGGCAATGACGAGGACTGCAATTGCCACGCCTACTGATCTGCTCACATCGCCGGTGAAGTAAAACCATCCAAAAAATGAAAGTACAGTAAGTACTAAGATCGTCGGAACAAAGATGTTTGTTACTTTGTCGGCAAGTTTCTGTATCGGCACTTTCGTTCCTTGCGCCTCTTCCACAAGCTGGATAATATGTGCTAAGAACGTATCGCTTCCCACTTTTGTAGCCTTCACATACAAAATTCCATCTTGATTAATAGTCGCTCCGATCACAGGACTCTTCACGCTCTTTTCTACAGGGAGGCTCTCACCTGTAACCATGCTTTCATCAACCGCACTCGCTCCTTTTAAGACAACCCCATCAGTCGGAATTTTTTCTCCAGGTTTGACAATCATTACATCTCCTACCTTGACTTCACTAATCTGAATCTCCACTTCTTCTTTGCCTTTCAGAATACGTGCTTTTTTTGCCCCTAATTCTAGAAGCTTTCGGATCTCTTGCGTTGCTCTCCCTCTGGCTCGCGTTTCAATATATTTTCCGGTGATGAAGATGGCCATAATCATTGCAGCAATGCCAGAATAATCCTGCACCCACCCAAATAGGCTAAAAATGCCTGAAAGATATGCAATGATTGTTCCCAGCGCAATTAGAGAATCCATACCGAAATAAAAAGTATAAAAGCCGCGAGCCCCGCCGCGAACAGTTTCCCAGCCGTAAATAAACATGACGGGGAACCCGAGAATAAGGATGAGTGGCACCATGAGATCTTCTTCAACGAAGCTCATTCCTAAGAGTCGTTCTGAAAACATGAGAAACGCTATAGGTATTGTAAACACACAAGCGCCAATCAGTTTACGTTTCCACTGCAGAAGTTCCTTATCTTCACTTGGAGCAGAATCACGATGGTTCATATTAATTCCTCTCGATATTAATAATTTTATATCCTGCACGGGCAACTGCTTGTTTGAGCGCATCATCAGATACTTTATCATCAACTTCGACAAAGCTTTTCTTGGTCATCACGCTCACCGACACATTCCCGACACCTTCAACCTTCTTCAAGCTTCGCTCAATATTTGACGCACAACTGGCACAATGCATGCCTTCAATCGTCAACTTAACTTTTTTCATATGTTACCTCCTTCTTGTTAAGAGCATATCGTGTTATTTCCATATTACATGAGTGATGCTTTGCACACCACACTTCACATGTCTTTGCCTGTCCTTTTTCACTGTATATCAGTTGGCACGACTCACATTCATACATTCCATCCGGGTGTTCTTTAACCATGTTTTTTCTTTCCTCCCCGCTGTAACTGTTGCATAAGCCAAAAAATGAAAAGAACGAGTGCTATAAGCACCAATGCCCCAAAGAGTAATCCGATGAGCATCATACTCGCCCCACCAAAACCACACATCGGACAGTACCCACCCATCATGCCGCCGAAACCACCGAGCGCTCCAATTAAGAGTAAAAAAGCTACTACGGCCAGCACTGCAATAAGTATCCTGTTATGGAGAATTAACTCAATCGTGTTACCCCTTCTGTTAATTCTCCAGACAGAGAATTTACTAAACAAAGTAACAAAATTAAGTAAATTCTCTGTAGTATCATCTCTCATGGTTCTTTTCTCCTTTCAGAGCACGAAGAATATGGATGCAGTTCTTAGCCATATGTTTGTCAATCAATTCCATCAGCGGTTTAATTGTCTCATGATGCAGTTCGTAATAGCGAAACTTGCCTTGTATCGTAACTATAACAAACCCGCACTGCTTAAGCCGCGCAAGATCATGGGAAACCGCGCTCTGATCTATCTGCAACTCGTTCATAACCTCGGAAACATTCTTGCGACCCTTCCGCAAGAAATTAATAATTTTGAGGCGGGACTCAGAAACCAACGTACCAAAAAAGATTTTATATGCTTCATAAATCTCTTCTTTCTTGAATCCTTCTTCAAAACACTCTTTTAATATGCTTTTGCTTATCATATGAATTATTTAGCCATATGATTATTTAAATATTGTGGTGGCGTGGTCTGTTAACTTTGTTGAAAAACTAACCTACAATCTCGGCAAGACCCTGTGCCGTGTGAGAGAGCGGGAGTAAATCTGAATTTGGGAGAGAATCGATGGTTGGGACTTATACATTTAGCTCAATGTTTCTGATCTTTTTAGTCGTTCCACAAGAGATTCGCGCTCCCTACTCGAATGAATTAGCAAAATCATAGCTGCCAAGACAATTATTGGAATGGAAACGATTTTAATCGAAATAGGTAGTGCATTAATCGAAAAGACTGTAAGAGCAAATGCCCCTAAAAATCCCAGGAAGGTATTTTGTTTATTTCAAATTGGGTTTAATACCCCGCAGCTTGCTGCGCCCAATTTGAAATTAGAGATTTCCGTCTCGAAGCCGAGCGTAATACCCCATCAGCTTGCTGTGGGGACTTCGAGAATCTGCTGATTCTCGACAGTGCTCAGGGATTAGCAAATCCCTGACATAGCGAAGGCTTAGGAAATCTCTTTATTAAGAATGTGACTATGCTCAAACTCAAAAAGTAAGCTGCTGTTATTTGTTAATCGTTCCATGCTACAAAGAGTCGAATAGGTAAACTAAGCCGAGGAGAACGAGAAAGATCGATAAACCATAGCCTGAAGTTGAGGAATTTGGCGAGATTACTTCGAGATATGTGAGCACACCGATAATGATCGCACCTAGAATAACCCACAGTGAACCATTTTGCTGTGCTCTCTTCCGTCGGAAAGGCCTAAATACCATTGTTATTCAATAAAATTAAGTATCCAATCTTTAAATGTCTTCGTATTTGCATTTGCTAGGCTAAGGCATTATCTGAAGAACTCTGGGTTGAAACTCAGAGGGTCCTTGAGTTCTTCAGACCTCGAAAATTCATTTGCTTACTCCGGGCTAAAGCCACGGAGCGTGCGCAAGTGAATTTTCTCAGTGTCAAGAACCCCGCGCTGAAGCACGGGGCGTGCTTGGGTTCTTGAGCACTGTCAGGGATTAGCAAATCCCTGAAGCTGTCGAGAATCCATGTTACTCCCTGCTGAAGCAGGGGAGGGTGCATGAGATAAGAGGATTCTCGAAGTCTAAACGCCGAACAATCAATTAATTGTGCAATGGACTGACGTTAACTTACCAGCTCATGGTGGCTCAATGTATAATGACCATTCACTCAACAATTAAAGTTCCGTATCCCATTCCCATACTGCAGGAAAATTTGAACGTCCCTTTCTGCTTCGGAGTAAAGTCAATGGTATCTTGTGGGGACTTGCTATATTTTGATACACCCAGCCCCTTGATCGTAAGTGAGCGCAGGCACCCTGAAACGCTCGAATCAAGAGTGACGCTCACTGGTTGACCTGCCCTCACTTTAATGGTTTCCGGATAATAGTTATAATTTTTTGTTCCCAACGTCACTTTTTGGACATCGCCATTTCCGGTTTCTTTAACAACCTCTCCTGTCTGAGTCATTTTCTCTCGCTCTCCTCCGCTTACAAACATGAATGCCCCTCCGAGTACGAGCACAGCCAGAAGAAAAGCGCCATATTTCCAGAGGCTATTTTTCTTTATTGCAATCGTTGTTTCTTCCATAGTTTTTAGAAGAAAGCAGGCTATATAATCTTTATTATAGAACTAGTTTCATCCAAGAGTTTAAATATAAATATTGTTTAAAAAAGATATGTCATTTACTGCTTTTATGCGAGAACTGCATGGGGTCCGTGTTGAAGGAGAGCTGATTAAGACTATCTCATATTCGCTTTTAACAGGAATTATCACACTTGCGGTGCTCTATGTATTTCGTCTGAAATCAATAGAGAAAGTGACCGATACCTACGGATTCTTCTTGCTGCTTGCAGTATGTAGTTACGCACTTCTGAGTGTAGCAATTCACCAGGTGCGCGCCTATAGAGAAATGCCCTGCATGGCGGGCATGATGGTCGGCATGACCATCGGCATGATCGCCGGGTTCCTGCCTGGATTTTACGTAGCTTCTACAAATGGTATGTTTGTTGGAAGCGTTTTTGGCATGGTCATCGGCATCTGCCTTGGTATCTGGAACGGCCGATGCTGCGGCGTGATGGGGGTGATGGAAGGAGTAATGGCTGGATTTATGGGGGGCTTGATGGGGGCAATGACTGCCTTTATGCTCCTCAATGATAATCTTAGAGCAGCAGCAGTTATTGTCTTTTTGATCTCTGCTCTAATCCTCATTAGTCTTAATTATATGATCTACAAAGAAATGCGGGAAATTAAAACCCGGCCCAATAAAGAACACCTTTTTGCTATTGCGTTTACTTTTATTATGACAGTCATTACCATTTGGCTCATGGTGTTCGGGCCTCGCAGTACGCTCTTTGGGTAGACTGCAGGAAGAGTTTAATACGCAAAGAACCGCACAGTTCACACCATGCACTTTACGAGTGTCAGCAAAAATCGCACAATATGGTCGTGCCCCGACCGACATCGAGACCCTTTTGGTATAATTAAGGGCATTTGTGATACAAACTTAATACAAGATTATTACAGCGATTGAGCTATATATATTTATCGTCGGTAAAATTACTATCCACGATGCTTCTTTCCTTCTTCTAATTCCTTCTTTGCTTTGTGTAAGCACCAGTCTACTTTGTTGCTTGTTTCTGTCATCGCGTTAAATATCTCCGAATATTCTCCTGTCCGAATAAGACAACTCCGGTTTTAATAATTTCTACCATGACTCTGTTTTTGTTCGCAATGTCCTTCTTAAAATCTTGGGGAAGTTGAAGCAGAAGGTGGACTTTTTTATAAGCGACTTCATTTCGTTCTTTGATAATCGCTCGCACTTCATCGACATTCTCTTTATCTGTAACAACAAGGAGATCAACATCTTTTGCCTTTTTCTCATCAGTTAGAACTGAGCCGAAAAGAACCGAGCATTGAACTTTATTCTCTAATTTCTTGAATTCGGAGAGCCATCGTGTATGCTGCTGCGCTTCCAGCACTAACGCCATTTCGACCTCCTTACACGTAACAGGATTGTTAAAATTAAGTGTATAGGTAATTGCCTTACCAATAGGGCGAGAAATTACAATTCCTCGCTGCTCCAATCTTTTAAGTATTTTGAACGCTCCGGCATGTGTCATATCGACGACCTTGCTGATGCTCCGACTATTGTACACGGTAAGGAGATCTTTAAAGAGTGTTTTGATAATATCTTGCTCTTTAGTTAGTTTTGTTTTTATCATTTCCATAGTGTTAATATATATTAACTTAATGTTAATATATGTATTTAAAACTTTGCTTTTATAGAAACAAATAATTCTGTACCAATCTTACTATGCGTATCCCCTTAAAATGCCAGAATGATAGACTGCCCCGACCGAACATTATAGCAGACGACATAAGTTTCTCCCCGTTCTGTCGTCTGCTATTAGGGGAAGGACTTAGGTCTTCCACTATACCCTGTTTCTTACCACCACAAGCTCAAAATAAAGAGTGCAATAGCAATGAGCGTTACAATTACATATACTCCGCGGTGCCAAGCAATGACTTTCGCTCCATCAAAAGGCATTGCAGGAATCATGTTAAATACTGCCAGCAGAGAGTTAATTGAAAGTCCAACTTCAAAGAATGCTCGCCAAAGTTCATTTTCAGGATGGAAGAATAGCAAAGCGAGTGCAAAAATAATTGCCAGCACTATATTTACTAAAGGTCCTGCTAATGATATTTTTCCATTGCGTTCTTGTGTTATGGCACCGCGTATATAGACAGCTCCAGGAGCAGCAAAGATAAAGCCAAAGAATGAAAAGGCAATTGCAAGCCAGAGCATTGCGTATGAAGCGGCAAACTCTGCAAACAAACCATATTGTTGCGCTACGTACTTATGCATAAGTTCATGAAGGAGAAATCCAAGCCCCGCAGTAAAAAATGCAATTGCAAAAATAGTAAAGAAGCGCGCCTCAAACGTAAGAATTCCGCGCATGCCCTCGCCAAGTAATATTGCAAACGCAAATGAGATCATGATGCCTGCAAGGAGAAGATCTTTTTTCTCTCGATAAGTAAATCGCATAGCAAGTAAAGGGAATTGAGGTTTAAATTATCTTTGATGTCACAAAACCCTTAGGGTTTTAACCCCACACTAAAGTGTGAGGCTTGTTCGTGGTTTTGTGACTTCGAGAATCATCTCGTCTTCTGGGATTCTCGAGAGTGCTCAAGAACTCAAAAAACTAAAGGGAGTTCTTGACACTGAGAAAATACATGTGCGCACGCTCTGAGGCTTTAGCCCGGAGTAAGCACATGTATTTTCGAGGTCTGAAAAACTCGGGGGTACCCTCTGGGCTTTAGCCCAGAGTTTTTCAGACCACCGAGAAATCCGCAACAAATAAACCACGGACTAAAGTCCGCGGATTTAACGAATGTTAAAGACTCATGCAGTTCGTGTCAACATTCGTTCAAGACACCACCTGTCGCTTCCGTAGAGTGCAACTGCAAGCGCACCAAGTAAAATTCCGATATCTCTGATTGCAATGTCTGTGTACCCGATCGTAATAATTACCCCAGTAAGATGCAGCACTGCAATAACTGCAACAATACGGGTGAAAACGCCTATGAGCAGCAGCAATCCAAGGAGGCAATCAAACATTGCGTTCACAATCATAAACTTTTCAGGAGTCTGCCAAGCAGGAAGAAAATCGATAAACCATTGAGGTAAATAGCCAGTCCATGCAGTAGTGTGCACAAATTGATCAATACCTAGGAGTAAGAAAACAATGCTGACGCCAAGGCGTACTGCCACTGGAGCATAGTCGCGTGCTGCCATGGTTACTCGACAATTATGGTTCCTTGCATATCCGGATGCCCGGAACCGCAGTAGGTTGCACAGTAGAACGGATAGTTCCCCTTTTTCGTAGCCACAAACTCTACTGTTTCTCTACCGCGCACATCAAATTCAGGGATGAAAACGCCATGAGTCGTATCTATATTTCGCACGATAATTTTCACGCGCTCTCCTTCCTTGGCGCGGATTGCCGCAGGGGTAAACGTAAATCGATTAGCATCAACCGTAATCTCTCGTACCTGCTGCGTTGCAGCCGGAGGGGTGGGCAACTCCTCAACATTCGTTACGGGTGCACTGGAAGTGCTGTTCATGGGAGTGCTCGCTGCACCATTATTTCCTGATGCTGGACCGATCACCACACTTGACGGAACATTAGGTAAATCTTTTGTTTCAAAGTCACTATCCTTGCTAAGCATGCTTAATGCAAATAGCCCGATAAGAAGTAAAACTACAAGTCCTCCTATAGTAAGAGCACTTTTCATAAGAATAAAACGCATCACCTATTTAAAAACTATTCTACAACCAATGTCCCATATCCCATTCCCATGCCGCAACTAAACTTATAAGATCCGGTTGCTTGGGGTGTAAATGTTATTCGATCACCAGGACTTTTTGAATACTGCGCAACATCTAGGTCGCGAATAACAAATGACTGATAGCATCCGCTCGCGCTTTTGTCCAGAGTGATTTCTACAGGCAAGCCTGCAAGCACGCGTATGGTGCTTGGCGCATAATTTCCATCTTGAACTCCGAGCGTAATGCGTTGTATGTTGTCTTCAACTGTTGGGACGCCAACACTTCCACCAGTAATTGTTGAACCAGTAGAACTTCCTCCTCGATGAATGAAAAAAAACCCTCCAAGGACTATCAGCAGAATGCTCAACATTACGAACACGGTTTGTTTACTCATGCATTCTCTGGACAACGAGAGTATTTAATTTCTTCTCTAACCAAAAATTCCACTTCAAGGACTAAACACCATGATCAAAAGGTACAGCAAACCTATATATAATTTACTCCCGTGTTTAATTCATGAAATTCACACACACTGAAAAACGCAGTCTCCTTCTTTTTCTCATGCTCGTGCTTGCTTTCTTAGTCATATTTCCCTTCATTCTTCCTGTATATCATTCCCTGGAATCAATCCTTCGTTCGTCTCCACTCCTAGGACCGTTGCTTTATATCCTGCTCATGATAGGAGCAATCTTAATTGCGCCAATTCCTGCCTCGCCACTGGCTGTTCTTGCAGGGAATATCTTTGGTCCTTTTATGGGGATGATCTATACACTATTTGCCGGAACGCTCGGTGCGCTTGCAGCATTTGTAATTGCCAGGTTTCTTTTTGGAGAGGTGACTCACAATCATTTAAAGTCATATGCCTGGTATAAAAAAATTGTGCATGCCGATGAACGCCAGATTGCACTCATGATTGGCATATCTCGTTTGATGCCACAAATTTCATTTGATATTGTTAGTTATGCAGCAGGGCTTACAAAAATACGTGCTTCCCTTTTTGCCCTCGTTACCTGCCTTGGCATGATTCCAATTGTCTTTGTTCTCTCGTTTTTCGGGTATCTTCTTGAGCCGTACAAGGACTTCGCGGTACTGATTCTTGCCGTGTTATTTGTAGTGTACTGCGCCTACAAGTTCTTGCATGTGAGTATCGCTTCCAAAAAAGATAAAACAAAAAAATAAGATAAAATTTATCCAACGGTAACTTGACAGTTTGCGACAGACCAAGCTTTGCTTGCAAGTTCTGCACCAATTGCTTGTTCAAATGTACTATACGGGCATGCTCCCGAGATTAGTTTTTTATTGATAATAAATGCAGGGGTTCCGCTCACACCGGCGCTACTTCCATCAGCCATATCCTTTTCGACTTCATCCTTATAAGTATTTGAGCTTAAGCATTGTTGGATGTTATATCCAAGACCGCTTGCGAGTTGCGTAAGCTGCGAAGGGCTTATGGCTTGCTGGTTCTCGAAAATTGCATCATGCATCTTCCAATATGCCACATCTCCCCCTTGCTTACGTACGCACTCTGCAGCAACTGCAGCAGGAAATGCGTTGGGGTGGAAGTTCAACGGAAAGTCTCGAAACACGAGTTTTACCTTTCCACTTTCAATATAATTTTTCTTTAAAAGAGGATATGTTTCTCGGTAATGGCGTCCACAGAACGGGCACTCATAGTCTGAAAATTCAATGATAGTCACCGGCGCATCACTTTCTCCAAGAACCGCGTCATCGTCAACACCCACATTCACTGCGGCTTGTTTTCCCGGGAGTTGCTGAACAACGTTTCCGGTCTGTTCCCCACTACCATCACTCATGAAGTAGAAAAGCGTAATGATTAATAATGCTGCAAGGATAAATGTCGAATATTTCCACAAACTATCTTTACGAATTCGAATAACGACGTCGCTCATAGATTCCCTCTTTTTATGGAGGATTCTGTTGATTGTATCATCTGCGCCAGAATCCTCTGTATCATGTCTGCGCAACGAAAACATGCTTTTTATGCTTTTCGCTAGTCTGCCGCATTCAGGAGTTCAAAGCGTACGCCGCCCCCTATGGCGATTAGTACAATGCCCCCGGCAATATAAAGCCCCAATATCACAGGATTATGAAAAATAAGAGCCCCAAGCAAGGTGTCTCTAACGATATAATTATAGCAGACGACATAAGTTTCTCCCCGTTCTGTCGTCTGCTATTAGGGGAAGGACTTAGGTCTTCCACTATATCTCCAGACTCAACCTGCCACGGAATAAAATACGCAAAGCCAAGAAAAAGTAGCCATGCAATGCCGAAGAATAAATACTTTTTACGATGCATGCACCAAATATGTCCAATGTTATATAAATCTGCTTGCTTCCCTTGCTCAAACATACGAATATTTAAATACCGCTCTGCTTCCAAGCACACGTAAAGAGAGGGCATATGGCAAAATACTGTATTTACTGCAAGGCAGGGATTGAAGATCTTTCGGTGATTGACGTCTGTCATCGCTGCGGCGTCAGTGTTTGGGGAGAAAAAATGTTTAGGGCAATAGTCGAGGGCATGGAAAAATCTCGCGATTCCGGAGATCTCTTTCAAGGTTCAGTCAGCGAAACAGACGTATCAAGGCGACGGTAAGCATCTTTTTCCACACCCACCAAAGCTTTTTAAACTCGTTTTATTCACTTAGATTATGCTCAAACATAAACATCCACGACAGCGCGGTAGAATCTCATTTACGCGATGTTTCCAGCAATTTAAAGAAGGCGATAGCGTTGCCGTTGTCCGCGAGCATAGTGAGATCTTTGGCTATGTAACGCGCGTTCAAGGTCGAACCGGCAAAGTGCTTTACAAGCAAGGTTCAGCGTATTGTGTTGAAATTGCTGACCTTGGAAAGCCAAAACGGTACTTTATTAAACCAATTCACCTTAAGAGGATATCCTAAAATGATACTTAATAAAACTGCGCTACCACTTGCTTTTGTAAAAGAATACACAAAAGATCTCGATGAAAATAAACCAATCGTTACGTATTTGAAAAAATTCTGCAAGCTCTCTAAAGTAGATGCCGATAAGCTTGCTGCAGCTCTTCGAGCGCTTAACAATCACAAGATTAAAGAAGAAACGCTCGTAAAAATACTCGATCTGCTCCCCCGTGATAGCGAAGACCTTAACAAGATTTTCCTTGAGGTCAGTTTAACAGAAGAGGAGTCAAATGCAATATTAGCGCTCATCAAGAACCTTCCGAAAGTGGGGGATTCATAGGTTCTTGACTGCCACTCGAGAATCAAGCTCTACATAATGGGTTCTCGTATGGCAAGGTAATAATACCATGGCTGAAAAGGAAGACTTTGTTATAATTCTAGATTACTTGCCTTATGGATACCCTATGGGTGGCAAGACGATGCCAATAGTGCAAGCCATAGGAGAAAAAACACTTGCTCTTCTCGAGCTTGTTCCGCGGCGAGGCGTCAATCTCACACCAAAAGAAAAGGTTTATATAGGCCCGGACAAGAGAGATAAGATATACTACATTGCAGGTCGACTGGCCCGCGAGAAGTTAACAGAGACTGCGAAGATCCAGCTACAAGAGTTCATCGAAGGAGTAGTTGCGGAGCAGGAAAAGAAATTTGTCGATTTCTTTAACACTGCCCAAGCAATTAATACCAGGTTGCATCAAATTGAGCTTATACCTGGTTTCGGCAGGAAGCATACCCAAGAGCTCTTGCACGAACGATTGCAGAAGCCCTTCGAGTCTTTTGAAGATATGAGAGCACGGTTGAAAAGCGTTCCAGATCCCAAGAAAGCAATTGAAAAGCGCCTACTAGAGGAATTGCTTGAACGACAGCGCTTTAATCTCTTTATACGGTAAAATAATGGCAGAGAAAGCACAAAAAGAATCCAAGAAGCAAGGAAAGTCGAGTAAGCAGCAGAGCACGCCCGCTCCTGAAAAGAAGCGCCAAACCGTTGAAGAAAATAACGAAATGCTGGTCCGTATTTATAGGTATGATATTCCCTCTTCAAGAAACATGTACGCTGGCCTTACACGCATCAAGGGAGTTTCATGGGCCATATCGAACGCGGTCTGCATCAGCCTGAATATTCCTCAATCAAAAAAGATTGCAGAATTAACAAAAGACGAAATTAAGCGTATTGAAGAATTCCTGGACAATCTCCGTGTTCCTGACTTTCTCAAGAATCGTCGCAATGATCGAGAAACAGGCAAGAGTGCTCACTTCTATGGCACTGATCTTGATATGAAGCGTGAGTTTGATATAAAGCGATTGAGGGAAATCAAGAGCTATAGAGGACAACGACACGCGCTCAAGCTTCCTGTGCGAGGACAACGAACACGATCTCACTTCCGTACGCATAAAACAATTGCGGTTGGCAGAAAGGCCAAGGCGGTTGCTAAATGATCCGAAAGGGAAAACGTTTTGTGCGTCCAAAGAAGCTTTATGAGAAGTCCCGTATTGAAGAAGAAAACACGTTGGTTGAGCGTTATGGATTAAAAAATAAGCGAGAAATTTGGAAAACAATCGCAAAGGTAAGTTATTATCGTCGTCGTGCAAAAGCGCTCGCAAAATCTTCTCGCGAAGAGCAAGAGATTCTCTTTGGTAAATTAAGGGCGCTCGGCTTGAAAACAAATACAATTGCTGATGTTCTAGCACTATCCGTAGAAGACATCTTGCGTCGCCGCCTTCCAACAATTATCGTTCAAAAAGGACTGGCGCGAACTGTTCGACAAGCGCGGCAAATGGTCGTGCATAAAAATGTCCGCATCGGCACGCGAGTCGTAAACATTCCGAGTTATTTTGTCTCACTTTCAGAGGAATCTCAAATTACGCTTAAAGCATCACGACAGCCCGCTCAAAAAGCAGAAGCACCTGCAGCAGCATCTGATGGGGGGCCTGAATAATGGCGGAGAAAGGTACACAAACGTTTGAAGAGGTAAAAAATACGCTGCCAGTTACAGAGGATTCACTTAATTGTGTTACCCGTTCCGTGAATCCTCTGGACGGAGAATTAGGTACGAAGAGTAACAAAATTAACCTAATTCTCCGTACTTCCGACAGAGAAGAAGCAAGAGATGAAGAGAAAATGAAGGAAAGGCAGGAAGATAAGAGAGATGAGCGTCCAGCCATTGCCTATATCTATACTTCACAAAATAATACAATGATTCATATTACCGATCTTGCAGGAAATACAATCTCGCGAGTCACGGGGGGTATGGTGACGAAACATAGCCGCCTGAAAGCAGACCCTACGATTGCAATGTTCATTGCAAAGAAAGCTGCAGAACGTGCAAAAGATCTTGGAATAACTGCTCTTTATGTTCGTACACGTGCAAAGACAGGGACGACCAGCGTCGGTTCTGGAGCCCATGCAGCCATTAAAAGCCTAGATAAGGAAGGTTTCAAGATCATCAGCATTCTCGACACAACGCGTGTTGCTCGTGGGGGACCGAAGAAGAAAGGAGGCAAGCGCGGACGCAGAGTCTAGACGGAATCTTTAAAAGATACTGTTCACTTCATCAAATCATGGAAATCGTACAAAAAACTCCTGAAAAGCTCGTCATTCGAATGTCCGCAAATGAATCGCTTGCGAATGCCATAAGGCGAAGTGTCGCTGAAGTTCCGACACTTGCAATTGATGAAGTAGAAATTTTCAAGAATGATAGTGCTATCTATGATGAAATGCTAGCTCATCGTCTCGGTCTCGTCCCTATTAAAACTGCGAGAAATGTTACTGCAAAAACAAAAGTAGATCTCAAACTCTCTAAAATCGGCCCAGGTACAGTCTATGCGGAAGATCTCAAAGGAAATGCAGAAGTAGTTGAGCCAAAGATACCCATTACACTGCTTGGAAATGGCCATAAGTTAGAACTTGTCGCAACAGCAGTTCTTGGCAAAGGTATAGATCATGCAAAGTATATCCCTGCACTCTGCTTTTACCGTCATTTGAAGGATGTGTTGGCAAATGCAGAAATTGACGCAGTTATCTCTCGTTCAAAAGGATTGATAAAGCCTGAAAAAAGAGGCTCAAAATGGCGTTGTGATCTTAATGATGCAGAAATTGACGCTATCGCGCACCTCCACAAGGAAGCATTAAAAGATTCTGATGAGCTAGTATTTGTCGTCGAATCATTCGGTCAGATGGATGCGAAAGATATTTTCCTCAAAGCTCTCGACGTTCTTGAAGAAAATGTCGAGCAGATTGAAAAAGCCTTCAAATAACGTCGGCACATTCGGCTCGTTAGCGAACGCCGTTCGAGGGTTTTCAAAGCGGTTCGATAGAGGACTTTGGGGTTTTTCAAAGTCCTCTATATTTGTGTTCCACGTTGTAGTCTTCCGTTGTCTCCACGTCTCCAACTTCCGTGAGGAAACTGATACCTTTAAAAATCTCATTTCTTCTCTTATAAAAGGAAGTTGTCAGCAAGAAACTAAAGGTTTCTTACGTGCGGGAGTGCCGGAGCGGTCAAACGGGCCACCTTGAGGTGGTGGTAGCTTAGTGCTTGCGGAGGTTCGAATCCTCCCTCCCGCATCTTATCGTTATGGCATCTTGATGTGATAAATGGATGCTTTAGCTATAATCTAAACTCTTTCATCCACGAGAGCTTCTTTCCCCAACCATTTAAAACCGCAGAATACCCTTTTCTTCTGGCGAATCCTTCTAGTGCAACTAGAATCTTTTGTTGAGCTGATATGCTTCCAGTGGAGGTAATCTCCTCTATTTCTTTAAGTAATTTTTGAGAAGTTAGAGGAAAACTCTTAATTGGAAATTTTTCAAGCTCCCATTGCAGATACTTGTAATAAGGAGCTACTCTCCCAGAGTCTAAAGCAAAAAGAACTTTAAAAAAGAATTCTAGAGACCTGTTTGCTTCAAGTTTAGCTGCAAGCCTGTTTCCATCTCTCCATGATTTCAGTGATCGATAGACGCCATTGATATATCCATCGAGATATCCAGAGATATACTCTTTCCATATTGACTTAGGCAGTCTTGATTTTTCAGCAAGTATTTTTGTATAACGCTCTCTTTATCAACAAGAGAAGCAACATGTGAGTAAGTGTACCTTTCCCATTCTTCTGAGTCTTTTCTGAATTCGGAAAGAGAAGTGATCATAAACTCAAAGTCCTCATTTGACTGGAACTTCTTTTGGTATTTTAATAGATTATTTTTAACAATAAGATATACATCATAATCAGAGTTAGACGTAACGAACTCATCACCTTTTCCTCTAGACCCTCCTAAAAAAACTCCTACGATATTTGGGTCTCTTCTTGCTTTCAAGCATATATCTTTGATAACCTCTTCTTCTTTTTCCATGCTCTTATCTATTCTTTGCCTGTTTTTAATGTTTCTATCTGTCACCTTCCTATAGTCACCAGTTGAAACACAACATTTATATAGTATCATTTGATAATATAATCAAGAGATACTATGGAAGCGCACGAAGAACAACAAGGGCTAAAATTCAACATAGAACATATCATCAGTCGTAGCCCTCGTTTAGAAACAGTAGTCATGGTTGAGCAATTTATTAAAGAACATTCGGGAGAATACAAGAAGACTGAGCTTCTGCAGAATCTGCCAAAAAAGATGATGTGGGGAACATTTAATGTAATTCTGAGCTATCTTTGGGAAAATAACAAAATAGCAGTCGATAAACATGGATTTATTATCTATATCTGGAATCCTGAGCTCGCAAAGAGATTTATAAATAGAAAGCGATACTAACCATTATGAGTTTTAGTAAGCCTGCTGATGGGGTGACGTTTGCAGATAACGAACTAGAGAATGCATTTAATTCTTTGAATGAAGAAGATTGGTTAAAGAAAGCAGTCAAGAGAGCTATTGCAGATCTCAAAGAAAACGCCTTTTGCGGAGAGCACATTAAAAAAGAACAAATACCTAAAGAATACGTAAAAAAGTACGGAATTAATAATCTTTGGTGGTATCCTCTCCCGAAAGGCTGGCGCTTGGTGTATTCCATTGTGACCCCAAGCAATGTTGAGCTTTTAGCAGTTATCATCGACTACTATGATCATAAGAAATACGAGCGGAAGTTTGGATATTAATTCGATCTGTCACCTTCTGGTTGTCGCCTGACTTTTTAACTTCCAATCTCATAAACAAATCAAGCAATTCCGCTCAAAACAAGCCGTATCGAGTTCATGTGCCAAAACCATCAGAAACCTTTGGTTTCTGAGGCCTCGAAAACCAGAGGTTTTCTCAGTGTCCAGATGTTTCCTCTCGCATCTCACTTTCTCTCAAGTCTTCCAACCCTTTCCGCCAGTTCCTTAATCTTCTGCTGCATCGCCTTTTGCTCAGCACCAAAGTCTTTCTCCATCGTATGGACAAAATCCCGTAGATAAGCATTAAAGAGCGTGCTAAGTTTCCCCCCGAATAAGCCAAGCTTCGTCTTCGCCTTCTCAAGCGTCTCGCGATCAACAGTTATGTTCACGCGCACTTTTGTTTTTTGCATAAGTACAAGTGTGTATAAAGGTATAAAAGCTTTTTCGTAAGCGATAGCTTTAAATATCTTCGCACGCCATTCACTGCAATGGTAAGTCGGACACACATCAAGTTCAGAATGCAGCATAAGACCAATCCGGCAATCAAAGAAGCAATTGCTGCAGCATTGAAGACGAAGAGTAAGACCTGGTATGTAGTTGCACAACGCCTATCGGCAGGAACGCGCCAGTATACTTCGATAAACCTCAGTAAGATCGACGCACAAACTACTGCCGGCGACACTGTTATTATTCTTGGCAAGGTTTTGAGCGCGGGCGACGTCACCAAGAAAGTTCGGCTCTGTGCCCTCGGTTTCTCACTAGCTGCCCGCAATAAACTCAAGAAAACTAAATCTGAAGCAGTCTTCATTACTGAAGAGATTGTGAAGAATCCAAAAGCAGAAGGAGTAAAAATAATATGATGCAGGTTGTAATTGACGGCAACGGTGCAATCCTTGGACGTTTGGCGAGCTATGCGGCAAAACAATCATTGCTCGGTAAGTCAGTCATTGTTGTTAACTGCGATCGGGTTATTATTGCAGGAAACCGCTCAAACATCGTAGCTGAATGGAGCCATGCAACACGACGCGGCGGTCACAGCCTGAAAGGACCATTTGTTCCCCGTAAGAATACAGAGAAAATGGTTAAGCGCACAATTCGAGGCATGCTTTCATATCGTCAAGGCCGCGGCCTAGACGCGTTTAAGCGTATCAAGTGCTATGCCACCACTCCTGCTGAATATGAATCTGCGAAGAAAGTAACGCTTGCTCGTCCAATAAAGAATCAAACAATGCAACTCTCAGAGTTGTCAAAGGTAATCTAATGGCAGACAAATATCTCTCTACCATTATTTCAGGCAAGCGAAAAACCGCAGTAGCAAAGCTTCGGTTCAAGCAAGGCAAAGGCAATGTTTTCTACAACGGTCTCCTTTCCACTGAACTTACTCTCTTCCATAAACTTGCACTTGCAGAACCGTTGCGTATTTACGAGCAAGAATTGGGCGAAGGATTGGCCTATGACTTCTATATCACCACGCAAGGTGGCGGTAAAGAAGCACAGATTCAGGCAGCACGGCTTGCGTTGGCAAAGGCCTTAGTATATGCAAGTGGCTCAGAAGTTCTTAGGAAAGCGTATATTGTATATGATAGAAACATGATTGTTCCTGATGCACGTCGCAAGGAAGCTTCAAAACCAGGGGACTCTGCACCACGCGCCAAGCGTCAGAAGTCGTACCGTTAATTAGATTTCCTTAGAAGAAGATCAAGCATGAAGTAACGCTTTGAGCAAATCCGCTTTGGTTATTATGCCACGCAACTCTTCTCTTTCCTTCACAAGCACGCATGGGTAAAACTGCAAGAGTTGTTTGAGAACTCCCAGAGGAGCTTCTATTGCCACAGTTGGGGGAATCTCGGTCATGACATCGCGAGCACTAAGATGAGAAATATTGCCTTCTCTCCCCAAAATGGAACTTTCAGAAATTATACCCAAGACGTGCTTTCGTTCTACCACCGGTACCTGCGAAATGCCTCTCTGCTGCATGAGTTTAATGACAGCAGGTACGCGCTCATCTGGCTTTACGGTAACGACATGCTTGGTCATAATCGTATGTGCTTTTTTCTCTTCTTGGTGTGCTAGACTTGCAAGTGCCTTTTCAATCTGCTGTACTTTAGAGTACGTCGGATCAAGCTTTTCAGACTCAATCTTCGCCACCATGCTCTGGCTAATTCCTGCTTGTTTCGCAAATGCGTGCTGCGTCATGCCCAGTTGCCTGCGGATTTTTTTGAGTTGGGAGATATCAAAAACCATACTCCTTTGAGATGTACAAAGCTTATAAACCTTCTTCGTAAAATTATTCCTAAAGGAATAATTCTTTCATGAACACTTATATAGCGATGCCTGCCTCTAATCCTATGAATTCCTATCATTCAGAAACCCTCGCAGTCCGCGGTGGAGAAAAGCCAGATTCACTCACAGGTGCGCTCGCGCCCTCTCTTGTAAGAACAAAAACCTACCGGCAGCAATTTGGCGTAAAATCAAAGTGGGAATATTCACGTGGGCAAAACCCCACGCGCGCACATCTCGAAGAAAAACTCGCCGCCCTTGAAGGCTCGGGCTTTGCAACAGCCTTTGCATCAGGCCTCGCCGCAGAAACCATGCTCTTTCTCACCCTTCCTGTCAACAGCAACATCGTCATTCCCAAAGAAGTCTACGGCGGCACACTCCGTCTCCTTAAAAATGTGTTCGTCCCTTACACCATTTCCTACACACAGGCAGATTTTTCGAAAGAAAAATCACTGCGCAAAGCAGTCGCTCCTAACACAAGATACTTCTTCATCGAATCTCTTACAAATCCTTCACTCGTGCCGATCGACCTCTCGCTTGTTCAGCACGTCTCCCAAACAACCGGCATCCCGTTTATTGCAGACGTGACCTTTACACCTCCATGCACAACACGCGCATTTGACTACAATGCTTATGCAGTCGTGCACAGCCTCAGCAAATATCTCTCGGGCCATAACGATGTGCTCGGTGGTGCAGTTATCACTCAGGATCGTTCACTGCACGAGCGTCTTCAGTTTTTGCAAAAAACAGTCGGCGCAGTCCTCTCTCCCGATGAATGCTATCGTTGCATTCAAGGCATCAAAACACTGCCTTTGCGCTGGAAACAGAGCAGTGAGAGTGCACAAACCATTGCAGAGCATCTCTCCATACATTCCAAAATACAGCGCGTCCTCTATCCAGGTCTGCCACAGCATCCAGGGCATAACATTGCAAGGAAGCAAATGCGCAACGGCTACGGCGGCGTGCTTTCCTTCGAACTTGCCACAGAGCAGCCAGAAAAAGTCGCTGCCTTCGTAGAGAAAGCGCAGGTATCAGGCGTTATCACGTACGCGGAAAGCCTCGCCAGTCCTGAGACTTTACTTGCTTATCCCTACACCATGAGCCATGGCTCTCTGTCTTCAGATGAAAAGCAAGCGCTTGGCATCTCGCGCTCATTTTTCAGATTTTCCATAGGATTTGAGCATCCCAGCGATATCATCAGTGCGCTGGAAGAAGGGCTTGCGCAAGTGTAGAAGATACCATCAAAACGTTCTTACTGCCAAGTCCTCGAATACCTTTTTATAGGAAGGAAATATCAAAGGAAAATGGAATTGCATTTCTCTCGTGAAGCTATAGAGTTTACCAGAGACCTCGATAACCTTGACACGTTTGTGATAGATTTCACTTCTGTTTTGGATGAGCAAAAAATAGAGTATGTCCTCATGGCAGGATATGTAGCAATCCTGTTTGGAAGGAATAGAACCTCTGAGGATGTAGACATTTTTATCGAGAAAATCAATGCTGAAAAGTTCAAGCAGCTTTGGGAAGCGCTCTCTGAAAAGTTCGAATGTTTGATTACCGCAAGTGCTGATGAGGCATTTTCTGAATATCTTGAAACGTCTCATGCCATACGATTTTCATACAAAGGAAAATTCATTCCCAATATGGAAATAAAATTCCCCAAGGTCGAGTTAGACACCTGGTCATTGCAGCACAAACAGAAAGTCATTCTTAACGGCAAAGTGTTGTTTATATCACCCATTGAACTTCAGATTGCTTATAAAATCTTCTTAGGCTCAGAGAAAGGCGACAAAGATCTTGAAGACGCAAAATTCCTCTATGATCTTTTTAAGGACCATCTCGATCACCCGCTCTTCTTAGAATTCATGCGCAAACTTAATATAGAAGAGATGTTTAAGAAATACATCCAATGAATCTCCCCAACATAGACATCGCAGAACTGAGAAAGATACAGGAAGAAAACCTCAAAGAGAGACTGGCATTTATTAAGCAGTATGTCGCCTGGCTAAAAAAAACACCCAATAAGGAATGGAGCGCGCAGCGCAAGGCTTTTACGAATAAGAGTATCGATAGGACTCGGCGTGTCGAGAAATGAATTGTGCTGCTATGAACTGTCTCGCCCCTTATGAATTGCCTCTTTATTTCAAATTGGGTTAAATACCCCGCAGCTTGCTGCGCCCAATTTGAAACTTCAAAATCTCTTAGATTTTGAGGCCTCAAGAATTGATCAATTCTTGAAGTTAGAGATTTCCGTCTCGAAGCCGAGCGTAATACCCCATCAGCTTGCTGTGGGGATAGCGAAGGCTTAGGAAATCTCTTTATTAAGGTTTTCATTAGTAATGAAAACCTTTATTCATTACTAATGCATACTTTGAGTGTTTTGCAAGGCTTCTGGATTATTCCTATAAGAATATTTCTATCAGGAAAATATTAATACCTCTTCAGATAGTGTAAGGATATGGCAAACAACAATCACTGCCTTCCCAACTATCACAACTATGAAATGCGCTCGCGCTATGAGCTTATCAGAGCAGCCAGCGCGCTCTTGCGCGCTGCTGGTTTCAGTATTCGCGACCGCCCGCTCCAAGTTGAAGACTGGCAACAGTATCAGTTTGAGGCAAGAATGCAAACGGGCGCGTATTGTAGCAATAACGCGCGGAGGAGACGATGAGGGGATATTATGAACGGGATGATGAAGCAATAAGGCTATCGAAACTTGAAGATGAAATGAAAAAAAAGGCACGAGCATTGAACTTAAAAGATATCTCCCGCATCTTTGGCGACTATCGGCGTTCTCGTAGTGGGGGAGAAAAATTAGAAGAATATCGGCCTGCAGGTTTGCCAATAGTCATTATTCACGGAGAGAGTTATGACAATGGGGAGATTAATGAGATTGTGGGTATAGCATGGTTAGAGTATGTACTACCTTCTGCCGCTCGATTTTTTACCTTGGGGAGCAGTAAGAAAATCGGCCCGTATGAGCTGGAGTTCTACAGTGCACAAGCAAGAGCAGTCCAATTCTATGAGCACATCGGGGGAGAACATGATGAACCGCACTGAAAAAACACACATTAAGCAGGATTATAAGCATTTAGAAGAAAAGAACGAGCATTTTGGCATCAATGAGGAGGGCAAGCATGACCTCTCATTTCGAATGCACGATGTATAAGATAACACAAGAGGGCTCGACACCTCATCATATCTCCCTCGAAGAAATCACCGCCAAAGAGCGCGAAGGCAAGTCTCTTTTAGGAAAAGCAGACGGCAGGGACATAGGGCATTGCGTCTATCTCGGCGTGAGTTATTGTAAGGGATTTTTCGAAAAGGCAAAATGGTATCATCTCAGCACTGAAATCGACGCGCGTTTAGAAGAATTGCAAAAGACACAGCCAGGCACAATAAGAGTTGAGTTTTACGGAGAGAAACGATAATTTCTTCTCGTCAAAAAAAGATCTCACTCGAGCCAACGACAAGCCAAGTGTAGTTATTGCGTACCCAAACTGTTTTGGAGTGTGTCGAAAGGGTTCTGGATCTTTTTAATTTCTTCGGTAGAAACGTGTGCATATACTTGTGTCGTATTGAGTGAAGAGTGACCTAGCAGCACTTGTATCTTGCGAATGTCTGTACCGTTTTCAAGCAAGTGCGTTGCAAAACTATGTCGAAGCGTGTGGGGCGTTACTTTCTTGTTGATGCCTGCTCGCGCACTCGTGAGTTTAATAATTTTTTGGATATTTCTCGTAGTCAGTGGCTTCTCTTTAGAAAAAACGTACTGGTGTGATCGTCCTTCAAGATATTCACGCAATCCCTGTGCAAGTATCGGGGACATTATAAAAAGCCGATCTTTTCCTCCCTTTCCTCGTCGCACCCACCCAGTATTATCATTTACATTAATATCATGCACTTTCAGGTTTACAAGCTCTGAAACGCGAATTCCTGAAGAATAGAGCAAGGAGATAATTAATCGTGATTTTTCAGTATCCGCGTTTCCAATTAAAGCACGCACCTCGTCTGGCGTCAAGACGGTAGGCAAGCGCCTGTCTTTTTTAGGCATGTGAATTTCGCCAAAATCCTTTTTCAAGATTTGAGTATAAAAGAATTTCAAGGCTGCAGCAGCAAGCATAATCGTATTTTTTGATTTTTTTTCAAAGAGCGAAGAAAGATAGAGCTTTGCATCGGCGGAAGAAAAAGCAGAAGGATCTTTTTGGGCGTGTCGAATAAATTTCTCAACAAAGAAAGAATAATTGCGGACAGTCAATGGAGAAAGACCGCGTAAGCGTAGTTCGCTCTGTAATTGTTGTAGTGCCTCCATTTTCCCTTCGAACATACTTAACCGAACGTTTATTTAAATGTTTAGATTCTTTGGATAACTCGGTGCAATACTCGAATAAGAGAATCTTTATAAACATCGTAAGAGTAAAGAGGGTAATGGATCTTGCACCAGAGCGGCAACAGCTAATCGATGATATAAATGAAGCACTTCGTTCAACCGATTGGATAGGATATCATAAAAAAGTGAGTTGGAGTCTTCAACAACCGCGCTGCTCGCTCTACGATGGTAAGGCATTATGCAGATATTGGGTTGGATGGATTCAAAGTGGTCGCGATCTCTACCCTGCAGATGACTGCGGATTAGAGGAATATGGGACCGAACTTCGGCGCCATGATACGCGGCTGACATCAGATTTGGTAAACAAAATTCTACAATACTCCTAGTCAACAGCAACAATCCTTTTAAACTCCTTTATTTTCCCCCTCTCATGAACGAGTCCAATCGTCTAAAAATTGCGGTGATCTCTGGAGCGTCTCATGCATTGCGCTATAAGCAAAGCAATCCTCGAGCAACCGATGATGAAATTCTACGTCAAGTAACACGAGAAATACATGAAATACTCGATAAGATTGACCATGAAGATTGATTTACAATGAATGCTCAAATTTTTTAAATCTTCAATACACAACTCCCGTCACGCACCTTGGTGCTTCTTCTCCAGTTGAGGTTTAAAGAATACTCCTCGCAACTCACTCTGGTTTTGCGATTCTTTATTTCAAATTGGGTTAAATACCCCGCAGCTTGCTGCGCCCAATTTGAAATTAGAGATTTCCGTCTCGAAGCCGAGCGTAATACCCCATCAGCTTGCTGTGGGGATAGCGAAGGCTTAGGAAATCTCTTTATTTATTACGCCTGCGATAAATAAAAATAAGAACAATCGCAATAATAACAACTACAATTCCGACAATCCAGCGCGCAGTTTTACCTGTTCCACTCGATGTTTTTTGTTCAGAATCTGCTTCAGAAGATCCTGATGTCTTCGTAGTTGTAGTCGGCTCCTGCACCGCACTGCCAGTTCCTGAAGACGGAGTTGCTGATGAAGGGGAAGCAGTGAACGGTTCAGCTATTGACGTAATCTTAATTTCTGCCTTTCCTGAGGTAATCGCAACTAGCGTGACCAAGAGATCGTAAATGCTATCATTTGTTACCTCAAATTTCTTGCTTTCTCCCACATTCAAGGTAGCTTCTTGAGGGGCGCTTGCAATTTGTATTTTTGCACTTGTTGCAGTTACTTCAAGGACACCAACATGATGGGTCGTGCTTCCAACAGAGACTCTGACACGTTCTTTTGGCGCAAGTGGTTTTGTATAACCGCTAGTGAGGGCAGTACTCTCCGGAACAAATGTATTGGACCACGTTGTTGTCGAAGTAGAACTGCTTCCTCCACCGCCACCACCGCCACCGCCGGCAGCCTCCCCACCAGAACAACTATCAGTTGATACAGAGAGGCTTGTAGTTCCGGAATTGCCTGCGAAGTCACTACAAGCAACATCATAGGCATAACTGGTACTGCATGCAAGAGAGCTCTCTGTTATTGTACTTCCGCTGACTGATGCCCCTCCGCGATTGACTGTGCAGGGCGGATTCACGCCAGAAACCCCATCAGAATAGGTAATAGTAAGAGTAAGGGATGTCTTTGTCGAACTCGTCTTTGCAAGGCTGACAGTCGGTCCAATAGTGTCAATAAAAATAGTGCGGGTAGCAGTGGTATTTCTGCTATTTGCGTAGTCAGTGATTGTCACGTTATACGTATAATTCCCATTTGCAAGTCCGGTCCAGTTTATAGTCCGTACCGAAGTAGCGAACGTGGTCACGTTGGTCGCTCCTCCAGTGCTGTTGTAAAGAGTGAATGTAATATTTGCCTCATTTGTATCGCTTGCAGTGACATTCACAAATACCCAGGTGCGGGAAACATTTGCGTAATCACTAGAAATATTATTTGCCGAGGTCGTATTGTACGTTACCAGCGGTCGTGTCGTATCAATGGTGATGTTTCTTGAAGTGGTTGTATTAATAGAATTAGCATAGTCAGTTAAAGTGACATTGTAGACATATCTCCCATCTGGAAGATTAGTCCAGTTAATCGTACGCGTGGCGCTCGTAAATGTTGTTACATTGACTGACGCAGTTGAATTATATAAGGTGAATGTTATATTTGCCTCATTCGTTTCCGTAGCAGTAACATTCACAAATGTCCAATTCCTGCTAACATTCGCAAGCTGAACTTCAGTGCCAGTAGCATTGTATTCAAGTAACGGCCGTGTCGTATCAATGGTAATGTTTCTTGAAGTGGTTGTATTAACAAAGTTCACATAGTCGGTTAGAGTGACATTGTAGACATATCTCCCATCTGGAAGATTAGTCCAGTTAATCGTACGC
>CAZCXX010000001.1:27973-43397 GCA_964502865.1 Candidatus Woesearchaeota archaeon
TTACATTGACTGACGCAGTTGAATTATATAAGGTGAATGTTATATTTGCCTCATTTGTATCGCTTGCAGTAACATTTACAAATGTCCAATTCCTGCTAACATTCGCTAGCTGAACTTCAGTGCCCGTAGCATTGTATTCAAGTAACGGCCGTGTCGTATCAATGGTGATGTTTCTTGAAGTGGTTGTATTAACAAAGTTCACAGAGTCTGTGATTGTCACGTTATAGAAATACCTTGCATCGCTCAAATTAGTCCAGTTAATCGTTCTAACAGCTGTGCTAAAGGTTGTAACGTTCACCGAAGTTCCATTCGTATAATAAAGCCCAAATGTTACATTCACTTCATTCGACTCAGTAACCGTCACATTCACAAACGTCCAATTGCGACTCACATTTGAGAGTTGTACGGCAGTGCCTCCCGTGTCATTAAACTCCAGCAAAGGCCGTGTCGTATCAATCGTAATGTTCCTCGTGATGCTATCGTTTCGGTTATTTGCAAGATCAACAATAGAAATATTATACGAGTACTTATCATCTCTTAAATCTGTCCAGTTAATCGTACGCGTGGCGCTCGTAAATGTTGTTACATTGACTGACGCAGTTGAATTATATAAGGTGAAAGTAATATTAACTTCATTTGTCTCTGTCACCGTGGCATTGGCAAATGTCCAGTTCCTGCTCACGTTTGCATACGGTGCTGAAGTCCCTCCGGTTTCATTAAACTCAGCGAGTGGTCTGGTAATATCATAAACCACTGTAAAGTTTGTTGCGTTAAATGCAGAGTTATTCGCGGTGTCATTAACAAGGAAATTGAAGAAATATCGGTCTTCCCGAGGGAAAGTAAAGCTAAAGTTTCCTAGTGCGTCAGTGCCGTTCGTCGCTGTCGAGTTTAAGATTTGATTAGTTGCGTTGGGTGTTATGAGTGTAGTGCTGTTCCAGATATAGAGGGTGACACGTGACAAATTAAAGTTATCAGTGAAATTGCCAGAAATATTGACCGTCGAAGATGTAGTTCCGGTATTGTTAGAGGGGAATACATATCGACCAGTGCCGTTCGTCGTATCATTCACATCCACTGTGATATTTCCCCAGTTTGCTTCACCTGTTGCGTTGAACGTTCGAACCACGACGTTGTACCGTCCTGGACTTGTTATGCTACTGACATTAAACCAAAAGAAGCCAAGGTTGCTGACACCATTAACGGTTCCATTAATAAGGTTTTCTGTAGTATTGGACCAGTTGAGGACGGTCGTGGTGTTGCTGAAAGTATAATTCAAGTTTCTACTGAGATTTTGCGTGCCTGTTACGTAAACAATTCCGCTCGGGAGTGTAATAGTAACACCAGTCACCGAACCAGTTTGATTGTAATCAGTATTGTTAACGCTAACATTAAGAATTTGTTGTCGGTCCTCAAGTAATGATACATTGCTCAAATTTGTTTCGGGATTGCTGATTGTATGGATTGCAACTACCGACGATAAATAGACAATGGCAATTGAAAATACAATGACTCCTAATAAAATACACCATATATGAGCGCGCCCACCAATCTCTCTTTTCACAGAGGTCAGTGGAGCACTTCCTTTAAATACTTTACGGGGAGTAGTAAAAATTCGCCTATGTCTTTTCCCAAGTTGACGAAGGTAAGAACTTAGCTTTCTGAAGCTCCGACGATAAAAAATATCGAATTTTTCGTTAATTTTCCTTGCTATCGACGATACTCACTTCATAAAGCTAAGTAGATACTGACAAAGCATAGTTTTAAAAATAATTTATGATAGGTGTTGGTGAGGATCACGAATGCAGGATGGAGTAAAGACGCGCGTGGTTCCTATGCGGGGATTCCGGAGTGGTCAAACGGGCGAGACTTAAGATGTCCGGTATCCGTCAGGATGCCGTAAGTTGAGATTTTATTGGTAATCTCGTGTGCTTAGTGCCTGCGGAGGTTCAAATCCTCCTCCCCGCATCTCATTCTTTTGGTATCTTGTCAAGTATCACAACATATATAAATAAGTAATCCCCAAGGATTACTATGAAAACAATAACAATAAAATTGCCCCAAGAAGAAGCACATGAGCTTGAAGAATATATAAAAAGAAAAAACTATCTGTCCAAGTCAGAGTTCATAAGGCATTTGATTATGGAAAAGCTAGAAAGCTACAAGAAAGAGAAGTATGGTTGGCTCATTTTAGCTGAGAGATCTCTGGCTAAAATGTGGGATAATAAAAGAGACAATGAAGTTTGGAGTAAATATCTGTGATTGAACAAAGAGAGTTGTTACTCGTCCCATTTCCATTTTCAGATCAATCAGGAAGGAAAGTAAGACCGGTTATTGTAATAAGCAATAATTCATTTAATTCTCACTCTGAAGATGTAATTGTTGTAGGTGTTACTTCAAATACAAAAAAAGAAAGATATGCTTCACCACTAACAAATAAAGATTTGGAGGAAGGAAGGTTGTTTACAAATTGCATGGTTAAGGTTGAAAACATATTAAGGCTAGAAAAAGGTCTTATAATAAAAAAAATAGGGAAAGTGAGCGAAGAAAAGCTTCAAATCATTATTTCCATTCTTGATAAAATAATAAAAAATGTGTAAAACTTTAGGGAGTTTTCTCCCCGCATTTTCCTCTGTTCTTAAAGCTTTCAAACTCACTCTAAATCAAGCGAATTATGGATAACTGCATTGGATAGATGACACGACTAGGCAGTTATCCATTAGAGAAATGCGCACAAAATGTAATCTATCCCGCGCAGTTCTCTATACCACGCCCAGCAACTACACGTCGCTCTTCACGATCGCTGAAGGTTCCCACGGCTTATCCTTTTGTCCACTCCAATACCAGAAAAGGTATACTGCAATAGCGATGATGATGCAAACAATCAGAATAATCAAACCATATTTTAGCCATGCTTTGCCCGCTCCTGTTTTGGAAATGTCGAGAGGGGCGTTCGTGAGGCTCGCATTATCTGCTGCTCTAGAAGTGTTTGATGATGCGCCAGAAGAAAGGGAAGAGGCGTTTATTGCCAACATCGGTTCTGCTATAACTCGTACCGTTATATTGGCACTTGTATTGACAATATTTTCTAGTTTGATATATAGGTCATAATATGCGGAGGAAGTTAAGTTAAGCCGAACCTCTTGACCAATATTTAGGGTGAGTTTTATAGGTTCACTTCGCACCGTTATCTGGGCGCTTGTATTCGTCACATTATCTACTGTAACAGTGTGTTCTACCGTTGAAGTGTTTCCGCTACTGCTTCCAGAGCTACCCACTCCTGAACTCGTAGGCACAGAGATGGGAATTGCCACCTTGATGCTATCGCTTGGCTTTAATTGTCGTGTAAATCCTTTTTGGACATCACTCATTGTTGGCCGATATGTTGTTCCAGTCGTACTCGTCGCAGCGCCGCCCCCACCTCCCCCACTACCGCCGCTGCTTCCACCACTTGCGCTTGCAGGTTCAGTGAGAATAACACTGCGGCTGCTCGAATTGCCGGTACCTCCTGCTTCGTCAGTGCAATTGACAAGCCAGGTAAAGGTGCCTGCTGCAAGGGTAATGGCGAATGAATGATTTGCCGAATTGTTGCTCACGGTGCTATTAGTTGTATTAACAGCACCATTTAAGATAAATCGACACGCAGAAATATTTGACTCATCAATAACAGTATAATTAAAGGTAATACTCGTCGAGCTTGCGGTCAGGTTGTAGCTCACGTTTGGATTGAGGAGTGTTACATTCGGAACAAGAAGGTCGACATAGAAACTCTGTGAAAGAGTATTGTTTCTATTTCCTGCACTATCATTGCAGTAATAGCTCGCCGTGTGATTGCTTCCGTGAGCAAGCGTGGTGTTCGTCGCATTGTAAAACCTTTGATTTGCGCTGCTCATGGTGTAATTAATAACCCCTCCTGTGAATGTATAGGAGCATGTGCCATTCTCATTAAGTGTCGCATTGAAATAGCCTGCATTCTGGCGACTCTTGTTTCCAGGCTCAGTCAGGTTAACACGAGGATTCGTCACGTCATACGTGATTGTAAAATTAGCGCTCGCAAACTGTTGCAAATTTGAGGTCGTGGTAAATAGGCAATTCCAAGTATGAACATCTTCATTCAAAAAGTTGTAGCTAAAATTAGTTGTGTTTGCGCTTCCGCTCGCATTTAGCACTGTTGTGTTGAGCAATGCAGTGCTACTGTTCCAGACGTAGAGTGTGCTGTTAGCGAGAGTTGCAGTTGTCGTCGCATTGCACGAAAGTGTCTGATTAACATTAGTGATCAACGTGTTACCGGGAGCCGCAAGCGTGGTTGTTACATCAGAGACAGTAATGGTCCGGTTCGATGCTGTAAATGCACTATTATTATTTTCATCGGCGAAAAGGCAGTTCCATTGGTGGGTTCCGCGAGTTAAATTGGTCGCGTTAAACTCTGCTGCATTGTTATTGCCAGAGATTGTGCGTACACTCTGATTCACGATACTGCTCGAAGAGTTCCATACAAAGAGGGTAACGTTGCGCAAAGATAAATCTGTTGCATTGCAGTTGAATGTTTGGTTAACGTTTAAAGAAGAGGTAGCATTAGCAGGTCCGACCAATGTTACGTTGGGTGCTGTCGTGTCAAGTGAAATGACCGCACTATAAATATCTATACGTGAATAATTCCAATTAGATCCTGCATCATTAATGCGTCGTCCAGTACTGTTTAATGTAGATATGATTTGCGCAGGGGTCCGCACACGGTTAGTCATGTTGAGGTATTGGGTGAGAATTGCAACTGCCCCCGCAGCATGCGGAGTGGCCATGCTGGTACCTGACTGCAGGGCGTACCCGCCTCCGACCGCTGTCGAGTTGATAGAAAATCCAGGTGCAACGAGGAGCGTAAGGTTATTACGATTGTAATCAAACGTAGCATCATTTTTTCTAATGCTTCCAATTGCAGTCGCGTTTTGTACACATGCGGGTGCACTGATGCCAGTAGTACTCCCGCCATTGCCTGTGGCGATGACGACCGTGATATTGCTTCCAACAGCACTATTTATTTGAGGTGCCAAGGGATCATCATTACAATAGTTGCTATTCGTGCCACTGCCTAAGCTCATACTAATAACGCTAATGTTAAGGGTCGTCCGATTGCCAATACACCAGTTGATGCCGGCCTGTATATCATCATCAAAGCAGTTTCCTGAAGCGTTGCATGCTTTAATCATGACAATGCGCGCATCTGGTGCAACGCCTTGAATGCTTCCATTTGCTGCTGCAATGCCTGCAACATGGGTCCCGTGACCATACACATCATCAGGCACTTCATCACTCGTTGAGCAGTCAGCATTATTCGCACAATAGTCCCATCCTCCCCATACCTTACACGTTGAGCTTGCGCTTGCATTGCCATAACATCCTCCGAGGCTTTCGTGTGAATAGTTGACCCCAGTATCGATAACGCAGATGGTCTGCCCAAACCCAGTAAGATTGATCCCGTTCACGTGTAAAGGTGCTGCGTGTGTTGCATTCACGAGTGCACGAGATGACTGGAGCATGATCTGTCGCGTTCCCACCAATGAAACTCGAGAAACCCCCTCCGTGTGTTCCAGTTGTTCCAGTTCATCGCGCGTAACAAATGCTGAAAGGGTATTTTCAAAGGTATGCTTGACTGCATCATCTCCGATAATGCTCCGAACATCTGCTTGAGATGTGTGCACGGATCGGCGCATGATTGATCGTTCTTCAAGTGTAATATAAACGCGCACTTTTTCCTCCTGATGTTCCGGTACTGAATCAAGTGCTGCATACACCTCTCCACCAACAGCACTGCTTTCTGCCTGCGTAGGGTTACCGAGAGAAAAAATGGCGACCACTATCAGGCTTATAACAAGTATCAGAGGTAACTTCATTGCGGCATCACCTGGCAACTTTGTTGTACGCACGCACATCGCGCTTGTCCGCAATCAAGTGTTCCTTCTTCGCATGATTGGGTGCAATAGATGCCACGGCATACTGGTTGTTCACTGGCTGCAACACAACTGGTTGCATGACAGCACGACGCCGGAACACACTCGCGATCCTCAGTACATGCATCAGTGATACCTAATGCGCTCTGATTGCTCTCATTCTTTGACGCTTCACTCCACACAGAAAATTGATCGCTCTTAAAAAATAAAAAAATAAGTATAGCTACAAATATAGCTATACAGATCATATACCAACTCTTTTTATACATATTGCTTCAAGCATAAAACCCTATTTAAGCATTGCCAGAGTTAACCGTATTGCTGTTCTTTTTCAATGCGAAGACCGATAAATACGCAAATGCCGCATATTCCTGTCCACCAAAGAGTGATAAAGAGATTTGTCTGATCAGTGAGATCAAGTAACGATGCAGGATGATACCAAAAGGTAACAACAATAACCCACACAAAGAGTGCCGCAAAAACGACTGCAAGACCTGCAAACCCGCGCCGTGATTCCACCCCGTTCATGATATATATACGCTTACTTTACTATTTAATCTTTGCTGTTAAGAGAGTATCTTGTCTTATCCAGAAATAATGTTCATTCGATAAATAAGATAAGGGTTCACAACCCAAGGCAATCTTTATATTTGAGCATTGATCGGTATTTCCATGCGAGACTCGTTTTCGAGAGTGAGTTTTCCACACTCACATCGCCCCGCGCTTGAGCGTTCATAATGATCGAACAAAGATTTTTGTTCGTCAAGAATTCCAGGTATCTCTCATTGATGCTAATAATTATATCCGCATCGTTTAGTGTACCTGCATGGACAGATGCGCGCCGAAGTATGTATGATTTTTTCCATGAGCGTTCGCCAGTTTCAAACGAATAAAACCGGAGCAGCATCACCCCATTTTCTGGAATATCTCGGATGAGCGATTGTCGCATGAGTTGTTCTTCCATATTGTCATAGGTAATTTTAACCTCTGGCACATCTGCACCTAAGACTTCTCGGCTTGGAAACAACACAGGGTAAAAAAGATAGAGCACACCTCCTAAAACAATGAGGAGAACCGCCAACATGATGGAGAGCACAATCACGACTTTTTTATTCATCGGATGATTACAGAATCAATCTTTAAAAAATTTTGCTTTTGTGTCAGTACTTCCGCAACTGACTGATTATGGTGCAACTGTTTAAATCTTCTTACCAAAAACCTTCTCATAATTCCGCTCAATCACCTTAGCAACATCTTCTACTTCAATCCCCTTAATTTCGGCGAGTTTCTCATACGCGCGTACAACTAAAGCAGGTTCATTAGGCCATTGTTTGTCAGGATGCAAATACGGAGCATCAGTTTCACAGAAAAGGTGCGTTAAGGGAACTTCCCGTGCAATCCTCTGGAAATGCTCACTCGAAATAACTGACGTTGGAATCGTGAGAAACCATCCGTTCGCAATAATTTTTTCAACCAATTTCCACTTTCCTGAAAAGCAATGCATAACTACTCGTTCTGCTTTGAGCTGTTCAAGAATTTCAATGCAAGCCTCTTCTGCCTTTCTTGAATGCACGATCAATGGCTTTCCTAATTCCTTAGCCAATGCGACAGCCTTCTTGAAAATGTATATCTGTCTTTCATGCTGTGTCTCATCCTCTTTAAAGTCAAGCCCTACTTCCCCTATCGCCGTGAATACATTTCTCTTTTCTCGGATAAAATCAAGTTCTTGCTCAATCGCCTCGTCTGACAATGCCAGTGCATCAATTGGATAAAGGCCGAGAGCACAACGGACTTCTTTTGACTGAGTAGCAAGTTCGACTACGCGGCGATTGGAAGCAGGATTAACACCCTGCGCGAGAATAACGCCAACGCCTGTTGTTCGTGCTCGTCCAATTATCCCTCCAAGCTCACTCTCGTGCTCGCACATATCTAGATGGCAATGTATATCGATGTACATCTATATTCAAACAGCAGTAACTTTATAAATTATCAGCAAGACCTAATAATCATGCACTATCTTCTTACCGGCGGCGCAGGATTTATTGGAAGTCATCTCACTGATATTCTCCTTGAACAAGGGCACAAAGTATGCATACTCGACACATTTGCCAAAAACCATGGAGAGAATGTAGCGGACCACATGGGAAAGAAAAATCTAGAGTTGCATAAAATAGATTGTACAGAGTCATCGGTTAACTATGACATGGTGTTTTCGCATACAAAATTCGATGGCCTTTTTCATCTTGCAGCCATACCCAGTGTTCCCTATTCATTTCAACATCCCGCAGAAACGCGACAGGTTAATGTGGGGGGAACGCTAAACATGATTCAAACATGCATAAAGTATCAAGTGCCTCGCTTGGTATTTGCATCCAGTGCAGCTGTCTATGGCGACGCCCTCAAGATTCCAACTCCTGAAACTGAGGCTTTAAATCCCACATCTCCCTATGCTGAACAGAAAAGCGAGTCTGAGCGTGCATGTGAAAAAGCATTTAAGGAGCACGCTCTTGAAACGATCTCTCTCCGGTTTTTCAATGTGTTTGGCCCTCGTCAGCCAGTGAGCGGTGGATACGCGGCAGTAATACCCTCATTTATCCTTGCTGCGTGCAATAGTCAGCCAATGAACATCTACGGCGATGGCGAGCAAACCCGTGATTTTGTGTATGTTGGAGATGCTGTCGCTGCACTGGTGGCAGCAATGCACAATAAGAATACTGAACTCTACAGTACTGCCTGCAACATCGGCTCAGGCTCCGAGACAAAAATTATGACACTTGCTTCATGCATTCGTCAAGAAACGAAGCCATCGATCGGAATTTCTCATAAAGACCCTGCCCCAGGGCCTCGGCGAAGTTGTGCAGATATCCGGCGAGCAGAAATGTTGCTCGGTTGGAAACCGACCATCTCGCTCGAACAAGGGTTACGTTATACGATTGCATACTTCAGTAAGAATAAAACACTATAAACATTTACAATTTCAATTTGCTCAAGGGAGTAAATTGGTTCCAGGCAAGCTCAAACATTTGTTCAAGCGCACGGGCAAAGAATTCAGTAGAAAGCCAGACCGCAACATCATAATTTGGATGTACTGATTTATCATCCAGCAGCATAAACACAACCTCTTCAGAATCAACAATCGCAAACCTTCCCTGGAACTTATCAACATGGCGAACTTCAGCAACTTTGGAAAATTCTCGGGCAATCTTAAGGTTATCGGAGGAGATGGGTGCAGCAATGCGAATGGTAACTCCTCGTTTTCGTGCTTTTTCAAAAGAGGGTAAAAGCACTTCAAGTTTTCTATTTAAACCTTCAGCAGTAGTGACGAGAGTCACTGTTTTCTCAGCAGAGCGAATCATCATATCCATGTGATTATACATGTTCTGTCGCCCGCGTAAGCTTCCGGATAGATCTGAAGGCTCAACGAATTTTATCCCATTGGTATAAAGGTTATTTAGTTCACTTAAGACTTCGTCATTTCTAAGTTTTTCCAAGCGTTTGCTTTTTTCTTGAGCAATAACGACAAGATTCTTCTTTACGCGCTCAATAACTTCTTCAGGTTTCAAAGCGACAAATTTAATCGGCTTGCCAATTTTCATAACTATAAATCCTTTCTTTTCTAGTGACTCTAAAATATCGTATGTTCTGCTGCGAGGTACATCAGAAATATTGCTAAGCTCTCCAGCAGTAGAAACGCCTCGGGAAAGAAGAGCAGTCCAGACACGAGCCTCATATAGATTTAAATCAAAGATCTTGCGAAGCCTACTCAAAAATTCTTCTTTGATTATCATACGGTGGAATCACCCTCTATCCAATGTTGAGATGGCAGTAGTATTTAAATCTTTTCTAAAGTACTCTTCCATAATTACGAAAAACTAATGCCTATTTTTCTCTCTCGGACAGTAAAGACAATTCCGCCACTTGGGAATTTATCGAAGGTGAAAATAATTCTTTTGGAATTTGTTTTCTCTTCTATTGTCTTCTGATGCCCGGCAAGCATCGTCTGCATTGTCTGGTCGCAAAACACGGTTACATCGATCAAATCCCCCTTTTGCAGCCCTTTCTGTTTCCGTTCAGCCTGTATTTTTCTCGTTACCTCTCGGGCAAACCCCTCTGCTTCTAGTTCGGGAGTCATCATGGTATCAAGCTCGACGGCAGTTTCCTTCCCTTTTCCGACAATCACTTGTTTTACATTGAGTTGGCGTGCAATAATCTCCTGCAGTTTGCGTTCGATTGTAACTCCATGTATCGTAGCTGTTGCAAGTGGCCAGCGTAAGGAAATTTTCGCCTTATCTCTTTCAGCAAGGCCTTTCTCAATTATCTTTAAAGCCACGTCGAATTCAGTCTCGAGAACCTCATTTATTTTCTTCTGGGCGGCTTTAGGAAATTCAGTTAGGTGTATTGATGTTTCATCGACAATCTTTCTCTCTTTAAGCTCTTGCCAGATTGACTCGGCTATGAACGGAACAAAGGGTGCAGCAACTTTGATCGTTAGAACGTATGCTTCGCGGAGTGTGCTTTGTGCTTCAACGTCTCCCTCGGAAAGTCTATCTCGAACAAACTGCACATATCCCCGGCTAAGATCATTTAACCAAAAATTTTGTATTGTACGCATTGCCTGGTGAGGACGTAAGCTTTCTAACTCGTCACTAACCTTTTTCACGAGAGAGTGTGCTTTGCTTATGATCCACAGGTCCTCAATTTTTTTCGAAGAAACTACCTTACAGTTCTCAATCAACTTGTTTAAATTGTACAAAATAAGAAGATTGTTTCTATGTTCTTTTAAAACAGTATAACCGAATCTAAGTTCTTGAGCAGGGTCTTGCAAGCAATAAAGTAATCGCATAGGGTCTGCCCCTACCTTTTCGACAGCTTCGTCAAACCATATGGTATTTCCCTTGCTCTTATGCATTTCTTCTCCTTTTTCATCATTCACCGTTTCATAACCTAAAATTGATGTAGTTGGTGCTTTTCCAGTTAGGACAGCAGCTGCCCAGAACAACGCATTGAACCATCCTCGATATTGTCCCGGCATATTCTCACAGATAAAATCCGCAGGAAACCACTCTTTCCAATAGTTCTTGTCTCCCATATAATTAAGCGTAGAAAATGGTACGATTCCTGCGTCAAGCCAAGCATCACCGACGTCAAGAACACGAGAAACTTCTTTCTTACACTTCTCGCATTTTATCTTAATTTCATCAATCCACGGCCGATGAAGTTCTGGCAATGCATCAACTTTCTTCTTATCAATTGCTTTTTCACCTAGTTCTTCACGGCTTCCAATCACTTCGATGTTTCCGCACGAACACTCCCAAATCGGCAGCGGCAAACCCCAATATCTCTTTCTAGAAATAAGCCAGTCACCCATATTATTAAACCATGTTTCTTGGCGTATTTTGCCATATTCAGGGAACCATGTGATTTTCTTATTCTCAGAAGAAAGTGTGGCACGAACTTCTTTAGTGCATTTGATATACCACTCATCCACTAACCTAAAGACCAGTTCTTGACCGCAGCGCCAACAGTGCGGATATCTATGCCTGTATTGTTTAGTCTTATATACAAATTTTCGCTGTTTTAGATCATGCAAGACTTGTTTAGTAACCTCGCTGTAGAATTTTCCACTGAATTCTCCAAATCCTTCTCTATATGTTCCAGATTCATCTAATGGTGAAATCGTAGGCAACCCAATTTTTTTACTAAGATTAAAATCTTCACTACCGCAACCGGGAGCGATGTGAACAATACCAGTACCCTCTTCTTCAGATGCAATATCCCATCCAACGACGGCATGGGGAGATTCTTTTTGGACTTCTAAATCTGCATAGGGCATTACATATTCAAGTCCTACAAGTTCACTACCCGTTTTCTCCTTCAATACACGCTGTTCTCCCACTAGCTCGCCAACGCGTGATGCTGCAATCCAATACTTATGGCCGTCATTCTCTACCAATGCGTATTCAATTGCAGGATTAACTGCAACAGAAACGTTCGCCGGAACAGTCCACGGAGTTGTGGTAAATATGAGGAGATAGGTGTCAGGGTCTTCTTTCAAAGGGAATTGCATAAAGAGCGCAGTATGTGTCACTTCTTTGTACCCTTCAGTAACGATATCATGCTTTGAGCTTGCAGTTCCACAGCGCCAGCACCAGGGAACAACATCTTTTCCCTTGTATAGCATACCTTTATTATAATAGCACTTAAGAAGCATCCAGTTGTGCTCGTTATTAGTATCCGACATCGTGTAATAGCTGTTTACCCAATCCATCCACTGTCCAAGTCGAATAGACTGATTTTTCTGAATTTCTGAGTACTTCTCAACTCTCTTCTTACATGATTGCACGAACTTCAGGATTCCAAACTTTTCAATATCTTTCTTATTCTTTAGTCCAAGTTCTTTCTCTTCCTCTCTCTCAACCCAAAGCCCTTGGCAATCAAATCCATTTTGAAATCTCTGCTCGTATCCTTGCATTGCCTTGAATCGTTGGAACACATCTTTGTAAGTGCGCCCCCATGCATGGTGGACGCCCATAGGGTTATTTGCCGTAATTGGCCCATCAATAAAGCTCCATTTCTTCTTGCCTTTATTCTTCTTTCGCAACTTATCAAAAATCTTGTTTTTCTCCCAAAACGCGAGTATCTCCTTCTCACTATTTTGTGGGTTATACATGTTCTTTCTGTGATTTCTTGCTTTTTATATCTTACACTGCTCTCTTAGAAACTTTCTTTGCTCGCGTCCATGTTCGATCCAAACTTTTCCAGTAGCTTACGAAGGCCAAAATCGCAATAAATGCGCTTGTCCCAGCTGCAGCATATTTTTCTACAATCAGAAAAACCAGTGCGGCGAGTGCTCCAAGGAACATAAGAAGACCGAACCACCGCCTCCCAACTACAAGCTCATCACGCGCCAGCCATGCAACCCAGTACCCGACTGGGATTGCAAGTGTAAGTATAATTAGGGAAAGCCACCACATATTTCCTTTATCTCATAGAACTATATAAATCTATTTTCTTCCAAGTTCATCAATCGCCTTCGCCAGATCAAAGTCTTTATCGGTCAGCGCATGCTCGCTGTGCGTGGTGAGTGTCAAGCGCACTATCGTATAGTTAATGAGAATCATCGGATGATGGTGTAGTTTTTCTGCGAGGGCAGCAACGTTATTCACAAACTCAATCGCCTCAATATAGCTTTCGAACGTAAATTCTTTGACGAGATCAGTCGCTCCTTCAAGCGCCCAGTTGTCGAGCTCTCCGAAGCGTTGTTGAATGCGTGCAAGAGCTAGAGGCATGTTCTTTTAATGCGTACGTTCTTAATAAACATTCCGAATGTTTAAATACAACGCATCATTTTTTGTATAATGGTACATACAAAATTAGTGGTAATTACCGGAGGTCCTGGTACAGGGAAGACATCAGTTCTTAAAGCATTAAAGAAAAAGCATGTAGTCGCGCAAGAGTCAGCGCGTCTCGTTTTAACGAGGAATAAGCTTTTCAGGGGAAAGAATGCACTGCAAGTCAAGGGGCGCAAGTTCCAGGAAGCAATTTGGAAGCTCGAAGTGCGTCATTATACAAATGCGCTCCTTGCACGCGAAGGAGCATACATTTTTTTTGACCGCGGCTTTTTCGACGGATTTGCCTATGCAGAACTCTCTCATCTTAAAGGTATTCAAGATGAAATAGGGCTTGCGCACCACATCATCTATGATCACGTGTTTGTCCTTGATCCGTTGCCGCAGAAATATTACGAGAACGATACGGCGCGGGCAGAGTCGTACAAGCAAGCACTTAAGATTCATCAGCGTATCATCGCAGCGTATCGTAGATACGGGTATAAGCCAATCCATGTTCCATTTGGTACAGTTGCTACACGTGCGCAATTCATTCTTCGTATGCTTAAAAAACTCTCATTATAGCAGACGACATAAGTTTCTCCCCGTTCCGTCAAGGATTTGCTAATCCTTGAGCGCAGTCAAGAATTGAAGCCTCGATAATTCTTGATGTGTCGTCTGCTATTAGGGGAAGGACTTAGGTCTTCCACTATATCTCTCTAACCTCGAAGGTACTTTATGTCGGGAAGCCTCCAGAAAACCGCACCATTTATGGTGCGGTCGCTTCCCGATCAGCCTAAAAACGAGCGCCTCCCCAAACCGCGGCTTTTAAGCCGCGGAGGGCGCATCGTTTTTTTGATTTCTAGGTCGAGGATTGCTGGCGACAAACTCACGCAAATGCGTACCCACTATGGATAATTCTGTTACTTGTATGACTGTTTTCAGAATTATCCATTAGAGAATTCTGTAATAAATGTCATATATCTCACAGAATTCTCTATAGTACTGCTTGTGCACCTGCCTCTACATCGCTCCATGACTTTACATTATGGATAATTGCATTGATTGGGTTAGGGTCTTGTGCAATTATCCATTAGAGAATTGCGCACAAAAATTAGTCTGATCAGCGCAATTCTCTATACTTGCTTGGCAAAGCCATCCACTCCAACACGCTCGCGCCTCTGCAAAGGTTTCTTTTTTGAGTGCTCCATTTTTGAGGTCGCGTGAGTTCCAAACAACGCGCTGATCATACGGCATATTCGCCAGTTCGCTGAGAGTACACGGTTCAATAAAGCATTGTTCTCGATAGACACACGGCACTCGCCCCACAACAAGGACATAATCTGCACCCGCATCAACCGCTCGTTTCACCGAATCATCATGGGCATGAATGCCCTTTGCTAAAATGGGCTTGGTAGTCAAGGCTCGTGCATAGGTAAGAAGGTCAAATGATCCGCCCCAGCGCACATCGGTGTGAATAGAGATAATATCTCCCGTATTACGCGCAAGCTCAAAGAGCTCCTCCCACAAGTATGGGGAATGGAATCCAAAGGGAGAGTGAGTCTTAACTTCTGCAATTAATAAACAACCGTTCATATTCATAGAAACAAACACTCCTTTATAAAAATTACACGACGTTACTGGATTAGACAGGTTTCACCTCTCGGTTGGCGTGTGCCTAATGCCCATCCTCCAGTGTCGTGTAACTTCCCTGCATTTCATACTTTCAAAGCAGGAATTTAGTGAGTAATGATACCATCAATCATAACTCCATATTATTACACGCCGCTTCTATTTATATCTATCTTTTTTCAGCGAGATTCTTCTTTTTGTGATTGTACGGGTAGATTTTCATGTTGAAAACAGACAATACGTTTATTTATTCCATTCTGAGTCAATACTCCGCAACTTGCTGCGGCTCAGAATGGAATTAGAGAATTTCTCTTTTGCTAACCGAGTGCAATACCCCACAGCTTGCTGTGGAATGAGCGAAGCGAATGGTGGGATGCACGAGGTTGAGAAATTCTCTTTATTGCTCTCGTATACACGTAGTATACGCCGAGTCCCACCAAATTAGACACAAAGATATTACGCCCGGACAATGTCATTAAGTTAAGCCATCAATTTCTAAAGAAAAATAGAAACATTTAAATA
>CAZCXX010000002.1:0-35533 GCA_964502865.1 Candidatus Woesearchaeota archaeon
ATACTCTTACAGTATCCTCAGCTTCGTGAAAAACAGTCTTCATTTTCATATATTATGGTGGTGCCTCGCACTCGTGAAGAGGTGATTAAACAACTGGAAGAGATTGAGAAAAATCCTAGTAAGTTTCCTATTCTACTCTTCTTTGAGAGGACTGATAAAATTAGTGAATAAGAAAGCTGAAAAGAGACAATATTCCGCTTCCTATGTTGATATTTTTACATAAAGCAAAATAGCTTATGTCTCTAAGTTTTCCTTTACTAGTGTCTTAACCCATTTTTTTATAATGACCATCTCAGATTCCAAGCATTTTACTTTTTCATTTAAAATCTCTTTCTCATTATCTGATTTTTCGAGTCTTTTCTCTATTTCTGCTTTTGTGATATCTATCAATAAATCTTCCTCTGTTATTGTATCTCTCATGCCTAACAACTCTGAGTAATAGTGAATTTTATCTGAGCTTTTCCAGCCAAACCGATATTTTAAGGCACTTTCGCTCTTATATCGTGGCATCCAGTAGCAGCATGAACAATGGCGAAAATCATACATTGTGAGTTCTGAATATTTCTGACCTGCTGGACTTTCTTTCTCACCGAATATTTTTCTTGCTAGTCTTTTGAGATATCTATTTACAACCGCAGGGTTTATCTTGAAAAGGTAATCATCTAAAGAAATCTTTTTATTTGTTACATATTGCTTTATGAGTTCTGGGCAGAGCATGAGTTTAATTCTTCTTCCAAAGGTTTTGCTTATCTCTTCTCGAATATTCACTTCTTTGAAATCACTATGAAAATCTGAAACTTTAATGTTCATTAATTCTGTTGGAGCTCGTATCCCTGAATCGAATAAGAACATAATAAGCACTTTATACTCGTATTTTACATTATCATAGACTTTCTTAATGTCGCTTTCAGTTAAATACACCCAGTCTGGCTTTTCTTCTCTTGAATCTAAATCCCTTGTAATATCAACTACTTCTATTTTCTTTTTTCGATTAATCTTTTCATACCAATGCCAAAAAGACCTAAAGATTTTAATATAATCTGAGACAGATTTATACCTCTTGCCATCGGGTCTCTTAATTGTTCCATTCATCATGGAATTAAATAAAGAATGTATTTTCTCTTCAGTTAAATCTGAGATTTTATCGAGGTTATAGAGTGCTTTAATCTTTTTTATGATAAATATCATCCTATCTTTTAATGAAATAAGACGAGTAAAGCTTCTCGCACCTTTTTTTGAACCAACTCCTATATTAACGCCTATTTCCATATCGTTAAGATATTGCATGAGGATATTCTTATTGAACTCTCCAATTTCAGGAATGCCTCTGCTAGCCATTTCTTTCCATTTTACATAGACTTTTTCGCTATTGTAGGGATCTATCTTCATTTGTATCTTATGCTTGTTATTCTTATAAATAACAGGTATCTTTTGGGTACATCCCTGCAAAATGCCAGAATGGTAAACTGCCCCTGCCGGGATTTGAACCCGGGTTTAGGCCGTTCTCCATCGCCTCAAGACACCTCAAATCTTGCGATTCTCGGCGCGCGTGAGAACCAGTGGTTCTCGACATGAGGCGCTGGTTAAAATCAGTGCCTGTCTGTGAGCAGACTGAAGTTGTTATCTCATCGACTGCAACTTCGGCTATACGAGAGGGCCTCGTCCTTGACCTCTAGACTACAAGGGCAATGAAAGGATGGAGAGGTGAAGGTTTAAAAGCTATTTGGTAATCAGAAATAGCCCTGCCAGGATTCGAACCTGGGTTTATGCCGCCAGAGGGCATCATACTTGACCGCTATACGACAGGGCTATTGTTCTGGGTAGGAGAAAGGTGTTTTAAAGCTTTCCTGGAAAGATTTTTATAGAAGCGTATCGGAGAAAGAGGGAGGAAACATGGTTAATTGGCTTCTTATCGGCGTCCTTGTGGTAGCAGCAATGATTATTTTGAAATTCAAGGAAATCAGACATCAGGCAGGTATTTTTATCGGTCTTGGGATACTTGTGTTTCTCGTACTTTCGTTCGGTCATTTGTCCGCCACCCACGATATTGATTTAAACTCGTTTGATGGGTTCATGTATGCAAGCAAACTCTATATGGCCTGGCTTAAACATGCATTCGGAAACGTGGTTGAAACGACAGCTTATGTAGTTCACAAAGATTGGGGCTTGAACTCAACAGGCATTAATGCGAGCAAGCCATGATTCGCGTCGGACTTGCAGTTTTTATCTTCTTTATCATTGGCGCTCTTTTTATTATCAGTAATGAGAATTTACAATTAGCAGATCGAGAGGAATATAAAGAATTTGTAGGTTTGTATTCTGCATGGATTTCATCCCTTGGTGAAAATGTTCGGCGCGTAACTGGGGCGGTTGTTGCAAGTGATTGGATACCAGATGCTGAAACTATGAACGCAAGCGAATAATCGGCGCATTTTCGCTTACGCGGTTTTGCGTCAAGAGCGTAGCACAGGGACATCTGAAGAACTCTGGGTTGAAACCCAGAGGTTCCTTGAGTTCTTCAGACCTCGAAAATTCATTTGCTTACTCCGGACTAAAGCCACGGAGCGTGCGCAAGTGAATTTTCTCAGTGTCAAATGTGAGGCGGCAGCAATAAGCGGCATGTTTTTATACACATTTTGTGATCGTGATTATAAGCCTCTATGGCTCAGTGGTAGAGCGTTTCCTTGGTAAGGAAAAGGTCCCGAGTTCAATCCTCGGTAGAGGCTTTGGTTACTTACTTTCTATCGAAAAGAAGAAACCCTCTAAGCTGAACTACCGCTCTTGACGGTAGTTATATAAACTCTTCTTTTTTTTGTTGGGTATGACATTTGATTTCAATCATTTTTGTGAGCAGTACGATGCTCTTGCAAAACGCCATTCATTGCCTTTGTTTGCCGTGCTCAATAATGATTTTGAACTTGAAAAAATATCTCAGGAAAGCATAACTGTACTTCGCGTTGTACGAAAAACAATGATGGAAAAAATATTCAATCTTCTTAATTTTCTTGAAATGATTCTCAATCCAGTGAATGCTCCACGAACCTATTTGCCATATATTAAAGTAATGACGAATGATCATCGTAAGATTATTGACAAATTATATGGCACGTTTGGGAAATTAACACTTCGTGCTCTTCCCCTTGAAGTCAACTATACTGAAAAGCGTGAAGCAATTATGATAAAAGACATTTATGGAGTTTGGCTTGATGTTAAACCAGAGCTCGCTGAAATCATGGAACAGATTGCAATACCAATTGATGGTCTTGCAAAGAAAGAAAGAAGTTATTATGGGTAAAAGACGTAAGAAACCAAGGTTTCTTGCTGACAACTTCCTTTAAGTTACCCTTACTAACCCTCCTTATTCAACGATCTTCCAGTTTCTTCAGCAAAGGTTCCAGTGAAATTTCCAAGACACAACCGGGCAGTTTCAGAGCATATGACCGGAGGGTTTCTGGATGGAGTTCACCGAAGTAACCAATTTCTTGATTGTTAATAAGAATTATCGCGGTACGACCGTCAATACATCTTTTTTGCACACTTTCTATCAACGCATATTGCAGGGAAAGAGCCGAGCATAACGAATCAAGGATCTGTTTCATCTGAGTAAAATTACCGGGCATGAGTGTGATTGAGAGCTTAAGTGGTTCAGCGATGCCTGTTTCGGGTATTCTTTTGTCTTTCTTAAAGACACGACCTATTTCGAAGAAGTTTTGCGGGTATTCATTATCCTTGTTTTCTGCGAGAATGCGAAGTGCAGGCGTTATCAGATCGGGTCGGAGGGCTTTATATTCGGTTTTCGCGTTTTCAAGCTCAACCCGCTCATGTTCCGGAATAATTTTTGCTTCTTCATTGGTAATCAGATGATACGTTGCAATTTCAAGCAAACCAAGACCAACCAGCGTTTCTGATGTGAGTGTTCTTATGCTGCTTTCAACTGACTCTTCTGCGATGGTTGCTGCAAGTGCAGGCAATTGAGGGACGAGACGATCGTATCCATAAGCGATGGCGATATCTTCAATAATATCTACTTCGTGCATGACATCAGTGCGCCATGCAGGGATTGAAACGAGGTGGTTTTTGTACCCATATCCCATCCGAGGAAGGAGTTTTTCAAGGTCTCTCTCTTTGAGATCAAGGCCAAGATATCTATTTACTGCTTCCAACGAAAGTTTCTTTTTCTGGGGAGTAAGGTCTGGAGTTGTCAGTTTCTTTCCATTTGCTTGTATACAGGTAAGCGGGTAGATTGTTCCCCCCATTTCGGCTAGCATTGTTGCCATAATCGCAAGGACTTGCTCTAAGGTTTTTATGTTTGTTCCTGTTACTTCAACAAATACTTCTTTTGTTGCTTCATCTACTTTTCCGAGATCGTGAGAATTAATAATCGGCGGCATCGACATGATTTCTTTTTTTGCGTCAATGAATAGAGGAAATGCCGACCATTCGGCACAGATATGGGCATATTCGCGACCGGTAGGATGGTCTGTCAATATTTGCCTTCCCGAAATTACTTTTGGATGCTCCAAAGGTCTGAATTTAATCTTATCCGGGTGCATGCCGATAAATCGAACAGGGAAATGAATTTTCTCAAGCGGGTAAACTCCAATGCCTCCTTTTTTTCGTTTGCGCAATAGCGTGCTTCCTAATTTTTCTTGAATATTCATAATTTCACGAATTCTTTCGTCAGTTAGCGATAATCCCTTTACGACACAAGCAACTGCGTAGGGCCATTCTTTAGGAACTGTCTTCTCCACAATAACTCGGTCTTTTGTTTGTTTGACTGTGTACTTAGGTAATCCGCTCTCTTTTCCGAGATATGCCCGGATAGCTCGCATAAACCCTGATAATGAAAGGAGATCTGGACGGTTGGGAAGTACTTGGAGCTCAAGCTCATTTTCAGTCAGGCGCTCTACTGGGACACCGAACATCATTATCTTGTCGAGTACTTCAGGAGTTAGTTTTATTTCTTTTTCAATTTCTGCGCGTGCGAATGTTACATTTGCCATTTTATTTCTTCCAGAGCGGCTTTGTGCGAAGCGCTCGTACGTCGTTTTGATAGACTTCACGCAAGTCTTTAATTTTGTAATATTCCATGATGATGCGCTCGAATCCTTGTCCCCACGCGAGTACGCGGACGTCTGGCCCCAGTAAGGTGGTCGTTATTTCCGGTCTAAACATGCCTGCACCTCCGAGTTCAATCCATATCTTTTTTTCTGGGTGGAATATGTGCACCTCGACCGAAGGCTCGGTGTAGGGAAAGAAACTTGGCACGCACTTGATTTGGCCGTATCCCATCTTCTTATAGAATGCTTTAAGGTATCCAAGCAGATGTTGTAGCGTTACTTCTTTGCTTACGACAATGCCTTCTGTTTGGTAGAATTCAAATAAATGGCTCCAATCGAGCGTTTCATTTCTGAATACTTTTCCAATGGCAAAATATTTTGCAGGGAGCTGATTTATTTTGAGTTCGGCAAGCGTTCGTGCAGAGAGACCTGTTGTGTGTGTTCTGAGTACCAGCTTTGTTGCTTCGCGCTCTTGCCAGGGAGAGTGCCACCCGGTACTTCCCGCAACTCCTTCTTCATGGCTTTCTTTCACGCGCTTTACCAGTGCCGCAGGTGGTAGCGTCCCTTGTGCGTTTTTAATAAAAAAAGTATCTTGCATTTCACGCGCGGGATGATCTTGCGGGGTAAAGAGCGCATCGAAGACCCAGAAGGAAGTATCTACCAGCGGACCGGACATTTCAATAAAACCGAGATCGAGCCAGATGCGGCGGGCATATTCGACCGTATGAGTGACGAAGTTTTTCTTTCCTCCTGAGCGATGTGGTACTTGAGCATGAATGTCATATTTACGAAAACGCTTTCCTTTACTCCATGTTTTTATGATTTCTGGAGTGACTTCTTCAATAAGGTCAATGTCAATCTTCTGCCCGGCAAGCGTTTTTCCGAGCTGTGTGAGTAAGATCACTACTTTTCTTTCTTCGCGGAACTCAATAATCTCTTTTCTCTTTTTAAGACTTTCAACAGCATGCAATAGTTCTGGAGGGAGAGATTCAAGTGGACGGGGAAGCATTTCCAAGAGTTGTTCTTCAAATGATTTTTTAATAAGATCATCCTTTGATGCGGTGAGCGAGATTTTTCCATTTGTAAGTGAGATAAGCGCTTTTCCTTTTAAGACTCCGAGTGATACTTTAAACTCATTGTCTGAAAGCTTTGCTTGCTTTTGCGCTTCCTGGAGCAAACGGTGGTTCTTTTCTTCCAATGCAAGAAGAAGTGCACGCTCGGGAAGGTGATTTTTCTTATAGTAAATACCGTTCGTGCTCAGATCCACAATGGTCTTTCTTTCTATTTCGACTTTAAGGATTGCTTTATTTTCCAAGAATCTAAGCCCGCGCAAGAGGGAAACATCATCAAGACCTGACTTTTCCTTGATTTCTCCGTAAGGGAACTTTAGAAAGGAGATAATTTTACGTTCTAACGGAGAGAGTTTATCAATTATTTCTATTACAGGTTCGAGATGTGCAGGTACCGCACCATTTTTTTGAGAGGAGGACATAGGGGAGGAAGGAGAGTCGGGCTTAAAAAGCTATAGGAAATCGCTTTAATAATCGTAATTTCTAACGCGATTTCCTATCTATCAAACAACACAACCACTACGAAAATTAATGTTGTTTGATATAGAGGACTTTGAAAAACCCCAAAGTCCTCTATCGAACCGCTTTGAAAACCCTCGAAGGACATCGAAATTGGAGGGTTATTCAAAGCTCTCTATAGTGATTGTCAATCAAGGTTGCTTGACTTGCTTGCTCGTTCGAGGCCCCCAGACAACGAAGCAAGGCTCTTGCTCCTTCCGGTGTGTATGCATGGAGCACGGAAAGCGGTGTAGAGGCTTTCCTACAGAGGACAATCATCTGTTTTATACGTGCAAGCTCACGTCCACGCTCACGAGGTGAAAGTATGCGGAGTGCTTTGATATCAAATGCAAGCGCGATTTTCTTCTTTGCCGCTATGCGAGCACTGATATCGCTATACGGAAGGTCAAGAGAGCGCAGGGTGTCATGCTTTGGCATTGAGTGATTCATAACCAAGATATCACATTGTATTTTCTCAATCAATGCACGATTCCATTTCTCATCCTGCGCTAGAATTTTTACTGGCTTCGACATGCTTGTCACTAATTTTCGAATATTATTTAGCGATGTTTCTGAAATCATATTACTCAGTAATCAGCGTTCCTTTAAATGGCTTATTGTGGAGAATATTTGTGAGCTGTTTACAATCTGGACCTATAATGTAGGTGGTGATACGCCTTTTCCGGATGATTGTCGCCGCTTTTTGATCTAAGACAAAATGCTGTCCTGGAACATAGGGTTTACTATGGGCGAGTTTTTCAAAAACAGCCCATGACACTTGAGGGACCAGTTTAGCATTTGTATTGGTGTATGGATCTGCAGTATGGAGACCTGAAGTGTTAGTCATATTGATAAATTGCGTGTTTAAGTATTGGGCAAGGCGAGCGGCAGTACTATCGGATGTTGAATCGGGCACGTAGCGGAGTGCGCCGCAGATGACGACATTATTCGTTGGAAGATTGTCTTTGACGGTTTGCATGGTTGCAGGCAGGATGTCATTGGCTTCCACACCGAAAAATTGCATGAGGAAGCGGGCATTCATACGTGTTGCACGAATGCCTGCAAGTGCTTGCTCGTATTCTGAGAGATGAACTGCACGCAAGGTGTCCATGTACTTTCTCGCGATGGAGCCGCCACCACAGACGATAACGAATCGGTAATGAGCATAATGGCTTCTGAGTTCTTCTCTGAACCGTTTCAGAAACGGAGTATCCATGGGATCGGGCACTATAAGCGAACCGCCGAGCGAGAGCACCACCACCTTTTTCATTCCACCAAAAAGAAGATTTGTTATTTAAATATGCCGGATTGACATTCCTTTTCTTTTTCAACTTTATTTTCTAACGTGGAGAGATATCCTTTCAGTTTTTCATTTTTTTAAAAGAAAATTGTTTTTGGTTTATATGGCAGACAAAAAAATAGCCTCAGTAAATAAGGAGCGCCGTAGGCGCGACGCGCCCGACATGGAGATTTTGCCATTGGAAAAGAGGGAGTGAAAGTGCGCTTAAGGGTGATTAGGCGAAACTGACTTCTGTAGATTATTTTTTAAGAAACAATAGTTCGATAAACATGCACTCTTCTTTCTTCCGCTCCGCTTAAATCATGTCGTAGAAAATAACGCTCACGCGTTTAATCCGATTTAAAAGAAATTACCGAGAAATACTAAAAGAAATTTGTTTTCCCGCCCAATAGGAGAAATTGTTGCAAGACTATCTCAATCACAAAATATAAAAAGGTAAACTTTGTAGATTAAGTATGTATAGCAAGACGGCAATCATTTCTCTTATTATCGGAATAATGACTATTGTTTCAATACCAGTTATGCATTTATACGGAGGTTTTATAATTCCAGATTTTCCAGAAGAGATGTCTTTATTTTCATTTTTGGGTGTAATATTAGCAATTGTCTCTTTTTTTATAATTAAGAAAAAAGATTTAGAAGGTTTATGGGTTGCTGTGTTTAGTGCGATATTAAATCTAGGGGCGATACTTATCCACTTTTATTTTCAGTCCTTTAAAATAGGGCTTAATGTTTCATAAAAACTTGTAGCTCACACGAAAAACGAAGACGCAACAATTTCTCGGATTAAAATTTCCCACCCTAACAAATTTCTAAAAAGCTCGGTAATTACGCTCCAGAAAAGAGTGCATGCAGAAGTCAGCTCACGAGAGCTTTCGGAGCTAGCTCACGTTCCTTTGGAACCGCCTAATCACGAGCAAACGGCCGATTACTTACTTTATCCTAAAGTATTTCCTGCGTGGAAATCATACTTTCACCCAACTTCCAGCGCAGATTAATTAGAGGGAACGCTTATTTCTATTGGAATTGACATCCCAAGTTGTTTTAGAACTCTCTTGAGAATTTCCTCTTTTGCTCGCTTTTTGAAACTAAGTATTCCTATGCTTTTAATCTCTTGCGTTTCTCTATCTTTAGTAATTATAAATATCACTTGAAGATCTCTCCTGTTTCATGGCTCCAAAAAAGGAGGTCGAGGTGGTCGAGAGGGATGTTGATTTTTTGAGAGAAGGAAAGGAATTGTTTTTCTAATTCGAGGTAGTGGGCTTTGTTTTTTATTCTTAAATCAGAGGGAGAGATGACTTTCAATTTAGCGAGGTTACGGAGGATGTGGCGATCGAGTATGGCGACTTGGTTGTCGCTACAGCCTATATTGCGGAGAAAATGGCCTGCTTCTTTAAGGCCGTAGCCGTTAATGTTTTCAGCCAGCCAGTTGCGGAGGAAGAGGCGATCTGTGTCTTGAAGGCGTTTTTGGACGTCAGGCCAAAGAGCGAGATTTTTGAGGATGTAAGAGGCCTTATTTTTATGGAAACGTGTACGAGTTTGGAGGATCGGAATGAGCGCTTGTTTGGTGATGAGGTGGAGTTTGACTATTTCTTCAACGGCGGACCAACACCGATGAGCGTTGCTCTGGGGAGTAAGTGTACAAAATAGAAATTCGTGAAAGTGTTGTTCTGGAGAGAGTTTTTTGAATGATGCTAGTTTTGTTGTAATTACTTGCTTACATTTGGAGTAATGTGCACGTAATTCTTCTTTTTTCATACGCGGAAGAACACTTAGGAGTTTAAAGAACTATAGTGGAAGACCTAAGTCCTTCCCCTAATAGCAGACGACACATCAAGAATTATCGAGGCTTCAATTCTTGACTGCGCTCAAGGACTTCGAGAATATGCTTATTCTCGACAGTGATCAAGAATTGGTAAATTCTTGACATTAGCAAATCCTTGACGGAACGGGGAGAAACTTATGTCGTCTGCTATAGCGTATTTTTTAGATCAAACCTGCTTTGTGATGATTTTTAAGAAGTGATTTAACATGATGGACATCATCTATTTCATACGCAAAGTGATGTCCTACTTTTGAGCCATGGCGGCGAGGTTTGTATTCAATCCAATATTTTTCAGGAGCAATTACCTGGGGAACGGGTAACACGAGGACCGGCTTTTTCTTTAGACTTTGAACTGGCGAGGTATTTGGATTTGGCGCAGCGCTCTGGGCAAGGGCTTCTGCTTCTTGTGCAACTTGTTCTTCCGCTATCTCGGCTTGCAATGCAATTTCCTCTTCAGTTGGTTTTGGTGGATGTATTTTTTCCCAGGTGGCGCTCGCAGTTTCCTTTACAGATTCATAATATTCTCGAGGATGGATCTTAGGAATATGGTCAGTTACAGTATGTACATACTCACTTACTGGAAATTCCGAGATGTTCTCTTTTATGCGCTCATAATAGAGCAGAGGGTGAAATTTTGGAAGATGGAGTGCACGTCGGAGACGGGACGCACTGATCTGTGGATGAGGGAGATGGACTGACTTGATGTGCACGTCAGGGAGTTTAAGTTGCGGCAGATTTACATTTACATCAGGCAATCGTAGTACGGGCAATTTTTCAATTAAATTATTTTTTTTTATGATACGAGCGCTTTTGTAAATCCTGTTCTTTAGGGCGGCGGTGGGAATCGTGTTTTTGATTCTATTGATAAGAGTGGAGAGCTTAATGCGAGGTCCATGGTTATCGTGAATGTTTATATGGGGAAGGGCAACTTTGGGAAGTTCCAAGTGATGTAAGTGCACTGTGGAAAGCGAGAGGTGCTTTACATTGATTGGTGAGACCATCACACTCGAGAATTCCGGAAGTTTCAGTTCAGGCCAGTGTATTTGAGGGAGATGATGTACAGCATGTGGTGACGACGTTTCTTTTGAGAGAAGCAGTTGTCTCGCAGGTTTATTCGGCAGTTGAACACGTGTAAATACTTTAGTTGGGCGGATATTCTTGAGCTTATCGATAACCGATCGGACTTTATTTCTAAAGTTTTTCAGGTCTATCGTCGGAATATGGAACATGGGCTGAGTGGATGGCGGCAGTTGTGGGCTAACAGACATTAGTTTGTCAGCAAGTGCTTCCTGTTTCTGAATTGCTTTGGGATTTCTTTGTAATCGAAGTGCTTCTTTTTCCGCACGTTTTCGTGCTACATCTTCGATTATAAGTTTTTTGAAGTCAATTAGCAACTCGTGCATTTGTAGATCTTCGAGGGGTTTTCCTGAGTACGCGTATTCAATCACTTTTTTCAGGATATTTGATGCAGAAGTCTGTTCTTTTTTTTCAAGTTGCAGTATCATCTCTGCGTAGGGTAATCTTTTCCCGACCTTGTATTCTTTAGAGAAATATTTACGAACTATGATGTCCATAACGTATAGTTTGTTAACCGCATCATCTTTACTAGAAATAAGCTGATTCAGTTCATCGATTAATTCGAGTTTTGGCGGTGGACCTTGGGCAAGTGTTGTTACCAGCCTTTCTTGTGGGGCAGGTTCTTTCTTAAAAAAACGGATGATTGTGGGAAATGGATTTAATGAATGTTCTTCCTGAACCGCCCCAGGAGTAATTTCTAATGCCTCAGGTTTTTTACTTTTTTTTAATTCGTGCTTTGCTTTAGCATGAGTAGCGTGCGACGCACGAACCCTCTTTTTTTTCATAGGTGAAGGAGGGCACGCATGTATAAAAACATATCGAGGAGGTGTGTTGTCCCGCACTTAACCCTAAAGAAATCCTCTATCTTTAGATAGGGGTTTAATTTTGTAGAGGATTTCTTTGGTCTCACAAAACCACAAACAAACCTCGGCTTTTAAGCCGAGGTTAAAACCCGAAGGGTTTTGTGATAACCGCAAGGCTGAGAGAAATTCCTGCCACGAGTATAGAGAACTGCGTAGGATAGATTACATTTTGTACGCATTTCTCTAATAGATAACTGCAGAACCATGTCATGCATCCCATGCAGTTATCTATAACGAAAGATCTTTACATAGATTTTTACCTGCGCCTTTGTTGGGAAGGCTGCGGTGAGGGGGCTTTTGGTTTCTTCTGAATTACAAACCGTGTACCGACAAATTCAGATAGAACGGCAGTGATAATGATGTCGCCAATCGCTGCTTTAAAAACGCCGCTTGAGTTGAGCGGAATCTTAGTTCGCGAAGATACTTCCCGGATAATTCCAGAAATTTCATCAGTTGAAAAGTGCACTGGTGTACTTTGAACAAACGAGCCTCGAGCGATCATGATGGGCATGCCCGGACCGGAACACTCTATGGTCGTAATTGTTGGATCAGTTAGTAAAGGTTGAATTCGAGAAAGGCTTGGCAGTGAAACGAGCCAAGATTTAGCTTGAGGCGCTAGGTAGACTTTTGGCGGCGGAGGTCGTTGCTTGAGGAAAATTGGATGCATCCCGTATGGGAGTGGCTGGTGTGAGCCTCCTGTAGGAAATGGGCGGAATGATGTCATGGGCCGAAGCGCATTTAGAGCACTTCCCTTGCTCGTCTGTGTCAGTGCGGCAGATGCTATTGAATTTATATTCTTAGATTCGGTATCTAGAGAGGACATCGTAGGTTTTTGCTCATCTATATCAAGCTTTGCTGTTGAGCGTAATGAAGGGCGAATTGGCGAAGCGTGCAGGATCACTTCTCGCATAAACTGTTGCAAAAATATTTTTCTGAGGTCTTTTGTGGCACTCATCTTAGAACCGTGGCAGCGGCTTTGTAGGCGTTGACGGCGTATAATCATCTTGTTCTTTTGGTTCTGCAGGAGTTACCGTGCGCTGTGGGGCACCAAACATACGTTCACGAACACGTTCTTCTACGAGCGTGAGTGCCTTTGCAATCGTTTTATTTTGTTCCAAGAGCTTATCAACTTTGTCGAGAAACTCTCTGTCTTTCTCGGCAACTTGGTTTGCAGGGTGTTCTCCAAAGCTGCGGGCTGCTTTTTCAAAGAGTGCGAGAAGCTGCGTAATCTGTTCAGCAAGTTTATCGAATTTTTCTGCTAGGTTCGTATGAACTTTTTGTAATTCAACTAAATTTTCAAGAATTTTATGTTCAAGAGAAAAGTCTTTCTTTTCTGGAGGCGAAGGAGATGCTTCTACTTGGCGCTCATCAGCCTTCTTTTTTACCATGCATAGATGATGGGTATTTTGTTTATAAAGGTTTGTAGGAAAAGCTTAAAACATCGTGTTGCGGTCTTCTAGGTTGTAGGATCTGTAGTTTCAATGGTAAAATGTTCGGCTCCAGAAGTTGTGGAGCAACCGAAAGTCGAGGGTTCGATTCCCTCCAGGTCCATGCCATTTGCATTTATAGGAAATCACTTTAATAATCGTAATATTCTAACGTGATTTCCTATCTAGCAAACAACAAAAAAGCTACGAAAATTAATGTTGTTTGCTATAAGGAGAATTATAGGAAAAGAAATTAATTTTCGTATCTTTCTTTTCCTATCTATCGAGTGAAAAACTTCCGAAAACTTATTTCCCTCGATATAGATAGCCAGCCGCAGCAAGCTGCTGAGTATTGGACTCAAAATGGAATAAAAACAAAAAATTAATCTACGTCTTTACTTGCGTGCAAGATTAAAGACGTGTTTGATAGCAACGATAATCGTTGCTGGGACGAAGATTGCAAGCAATGCTTGGAAAATGTCGTTGACTGCATCTGGTGCTCCTTGCAATGATCTTCCCCCAAACTCTGCTGCGATAATAAGTACTGCACCTGCGATCAAAAACGGCGATACTTCTTCATCAGCGATATTGAGGAGACCAACAATTAATCCAATGAGCATCAAAACCGTCAGAATAGTTCCGTTGGCTTCTCCGAGCGCTCCAAGGACAATTGCAAGGACAACACCTATCAGGAAAGCCCAGCTTCCGATAAGGTTGCCTTTTTCACCTTTGGCCATAATAACCTCCTTTCATCATAAACCTAACTATGCCTATTTTACGTAGACAGTGTTTAAATAGGTTTCGACGTCGATTCTATAGACACCAAGGCCCGGTATATGGAAGAGAGTTTGAGCAATAAAGAATCCCAATCGCAGCAAGCTGCAGGGTATTCTTTAAGCCTCAAACTGAGGAAGACGCACCAAGGTGCGGAGTATTTAACCCAATTTGAAATCAAGGTATCTTTTTCATCACTTCAATTTCCTCATACGAAATGGCGCTTCCCTTACTTTTTGTTGCATAGAGTGCTGCTTCAAGCGCTTGTTTTCCCGTTACCCCTAGCACTCCTTTTTTATGCGCAACGTACACGAGCTCAGATGAACGAATAAACTGATGCCCTCTGAATTCTGATAGGTCGCTGGCCGTAACTTTTGCCCATTGATGCATACGATCGCTAATGAGCCTTTCGAGCATATGGGGATTTTCGCACAACGTGCGTGTTGTGCGCTCATCGATTGCAATCAGTGTTTCAATTCCTTGTTCTTTTAGCATTGATGAAAGAGCGATACAGGAGATTTCTGCTTCACTCACAATATCAACCCAATTATCATTTACTTGAATGATGTGATTTGCTTTTTCAAGCAAGATGCTCGTGAGCTGCTCAAGTTCTTCATTGTTAATCTTGAATGCTTCGGGAAGTTCAAGAACTCCTCGTTGCATGAGCTGTCGCACGCGTAATGCTCCCAGTTCAAAACGCTGTACTTTCATTGGTCGATCGATCGTTTCATATTTGACCGGCAAGGTAATTATAAATTTCCCGTCAAATTTACTTTTTAGACTATCGAGAATATCGAGCAAACCGTTCATCGAGAGATTAATGAGTGTTCCTGAATCGAAGATGAGTGCTTTCATGTTATGAGAAGAATTTCATTGCAATCTGGACACGCTTGCGAGCATCAATGGTTGCATATCCTCCTTCGTGCTTTTGACCAGTGTATTCAGCAAGCTCCCATTGGTTTATGCCGAGGAGCTGTGCGGTTTTTCCCAATGAAATACCATGCTCATAGATGCGAGAGGCTTTATTGATTGATGCTTTGCGGAGCACTTCTTGAATATAGGGTTTAATACTTATGGAGATTGTGGCGAGGGATTTGCGTGCTTGCTCAAGATACGACTCATAGGCATTTTGGTTATCTTCACGTACTGCTTTAATCGCAAGAACAAACCATCCATCTAACTTCTTTACAAACATGGGCCAATTTTTAATCTTCTGATGATCATTGCGTTCGATGAGTTTACTGAGTGTGTAGACGAGCACTGCAAGGGCAATGCTCCCTCCATCTTGCACGTACGATGCGCTATGGATTGTTTGGTTTGAAAGGTCGCGAAGGCGTAGGGGATCACCTTCTGCAACTGCTACGCGCGTGCTTTCGAGAATTTCAATTTGATGCGCGGTCTCTTCCATACGGAAAAAGGGGGAGGGATGTATATAAAGATTGTTAGCTGAGCTGTTTTAAGTAGGTTTTTGCAATCTTTACTACATCTTTTTCAGAGTCGTTCATAAAATCTTGCAATGTAATAATTACTTGTGTTCTGTATTCACCAGGCTCATGTGCTGCAAGCGCGCATGCTGCGCGGAATCTTATATACGGTGCAGTATCGTGTAAAAGAGGAACAAGCTTATCTCTAATTTCAGGCCACGCTTCATTATTGATCGGTGCTTTTTCCAGGATCGATGCACCCAGATCACGAAAATTCTCAATCTTGCTTGATACCCCTTCATTCCATGCCCAAATTACTGTGCGGCTGTCTTGCGCAAGCGAAGGTATTTCTCTATCGACAATCTTCCAGTTTCCACTTTTCGCCGCCTTCTTGACCGATTCTAATCCCATATTTGCTAGAGTATCGGCATGTTTTTATACTTTGTGCGCTTTTATTAAAGAGGCAGTTTATATGGAAGTTTTACTCGATAGCAATTTTATTGTTGCATGTGTAAAGAAGAATATAGATTTTATGGAGGAACTCGCAGGTTTAGGTTTCCGCGTTGTGGTTCCACGTGAAGTCGTCGAGGAATTAAAAGACTTACGATTAAATGTTTCGCACAATGATCGTGCCGCGATCGACATTGCGCTCGCTCGATTTGCATCAGAGAAATTTGAAAAGGCAAAGCTTGGCAAAAGAACAGTTGATGAGGGGCTCATTGCAAAAGGGAAGCAAGGTGCTTACATTGCAACTCTTGATGCTGCTATAAAAAGAGTTGTGCCCAATAGAGTTACCATTTCTGCTTCACAGAATGCGCTGCAGATTGAGCGACAATAAGTTTTTTGTCACGAAATGATTATAAAGCTGCTTTCTTCAGTGGGAGCGGTATGAAAAAGAGATTGTCATTTAATGCTCAGGGAAAGCTTATTGGTGTTGATGGGGCATGGAATGGACAGGGTGGAGAGCGCGAGGAGGAACTTGAGGCTCCTGAGCAATTGAAACGATCCGAACATTTGAGTTTTTTACAGCAGCGAGAGTTACGAGAGTCTTCGGGTGAGGAGGGAGGGTGGAGCTTAAACTGCGATGGCAAAAAGCTTGCACCTTTGCAATTTTCTAATGGGAAGACACAAGAAGATGTTGTTAACGAAGTTATAACTTTGATCGAGCAGGGGAGTAAAATCGTGTTTATTCATGGCGTATGCGGTACGGGCAAATCCGCTATTGCGCTCAATATAGCCCGTCGCTTAGGCAAGGCATCTATTGTGGTACCTGTAAAAGGTTTGCAGCATCAATATGAAAGCGATTATACCACTAAGAAATATCTTGTTAAACCAGATGGGCATCGCTTAAGTATTGCAATGATCACCGGGCGTGAAAATCACGACTCTCTTATTAAACCGGGAGTGAGTTGCGCGGATCCGTTCCTACCAGATACTATCAAGATCGCTGAAAAGAACTTTGGTCTTCTTCGTGAGTATTATTTAGAAAATCCACTTATTTCAAACAAGGTTGAACCTACTGCAAAACAATTGAGACGTATCTCTATTGCTCCTGCAAATCCGTATTGGAGCCCCATTGCTCCTGCAGAGTTTGAATTGCCGCTTAAGGATGCCCGTAAAAAGGTATACCGGGGATTAGCTGGTAAGAAGTTTATCTTTTACCATCGGCAAGAGGGATGCTCTTATTATGATCAGTATCAAGCCTATATTGATGCAGATGTTATAATTTTTAATGCTGCAAAATTCTTAATCGAAACGGCTCTTGATCGGCGACCTGAGACACGGGTCGATATTATTGATGAGGCAGATGAATTTCTTGATAGTTTCTCAACACAAGAGGAGTTAAACTTGAGTCGCTTAGTAAACGCACTAGGGTTGCTTCATCCTGAGCGCTTGGATGTACGTGATGATGTTGATGCAATCATTGAACTTATTAAACTTGAAGAGAAAAATAAGCAGGCGCTCGGCATTGATGAAGGGCAGATATTTGAAAGCAAGGAGACGAAAATTCCTCGTATTGTCTCATTGCTACTTAAGTCTCCCGAGCTTGCTGCTGAAATTGCGCTCGATGAATTGAACTATGCAAACATGGCTCTGGATGTTGCTGCTGCGTTTGAAGATTTTATGGATGATACATATGTCACTTATCAAAAGAAGGATGCCGACTTGTTTGTTCATCTGGTAACAACTAACTTGTCGAAAAAATTCGCGGGCTTACGAGAAAAAAGCAATGCCATGGTTTTAATGTCTGGAACATTACATTCTCCAGAAGTATTACGTGAAGTTTTTGGCGTCAACGATTTTCATGTCGTAGAAGCAGAAACGTTGCAACAGGGAACAGTTGAAATTCATCGTACAGGAAAAGAGATGGACTGTCGATACTCACAACGGACCATTAATAAAGAGTTTCGAGAGCAGTATCTGCGAGCTCTCGAGAGTACGCTCGCACGTGCACGGAAACCGGCACTTATTCACGTACAAACGTTTGATGATTTGCCTGCGGAATATGAGATTGCGCTTTATGGTCTTTCTGGGTTGATGACGCGGGAACAGCTCCAGCTTCTGCAAAGGCAGGACAAAACAGGGAAACAGATTGCACGGTTTAAAGCAAAAGAAATTGATCAGCTATTTACCACTAAGTGTGGACGAGGAGTTGATTTTCCCGGAGAGATGTGCAATTCTGTTGTTTACACTAAATATCCCAACCCGAACGTAAGCGGTATTTTCTGGCAAGTGCTCAAGCGAACTCATGAAAAATATTTCTGGGACTTTTATCGGGATAAGGCGCGGCGAGAGTTTTTACAACGATTCTATCGTGCAATTCGATCAAAAGAAGATCATGTTTTTGTTTTGTCGCCGGACATTCGGGTTATAGAGGCAGTGAGGGATTTGCAGGGCGTGACTAGGTAACCTATAGTGGAAGATCTAAGTCCTTCCCCTAATAGCAGACGACAAACTGGGGAGAAACTAATGTCGTCTGCTATATTCAAGGGGCGCAGTGAATCGATACTGAGAAAGGCTTTTCTCTAATAAAGAATCCCAGTCGCAGCAAGCTGCGGAGTATGGACTCAGTTTGAGCAATCGAGTAAAGAATACGTTTAAATAAGCCGTTAGCGTAGGAGTTCTGCAAGGAGGTGAATAAATGGTACGTGAAAAAACTGTAGCACAAACCGGTCGCGCGCTCGCTACGTTAGTAGCTATTGCAATGTGGCTTACCGGTATTATTGTAGCGTTGGCCGTTGGTTTTGGCATGACTTCCGGCGCTTTGAGCATTCCTTGGTTGCCTGATGTCATTACAATGGCAGCAGGTTGGATTGTGGTTATTTTGACGATTGTCGGTATTGTGCTTGCGATTATTGATCGCGTAACTGCATAAAACTGCTTGACTTTTACTTTTTTGTTTTTTATTATGCGACACCCGGGTAAAGTTTAAAAAGGTGATGTGGTTCAAGAAGGTATGGTGGCACAGTCATTACGAAAGGTAGGTGAGCGATCTAGCGATGTTGCGTATGCACTCTTCCGTATTCTTGTTGGGCTCATGTTCTTCCAACATGGTGCCCAGAAGCTATTTGGCTGGTTCGGTGGGAAGGCGGTAACTGAACTCGCGAGCTTAATGGGTGCTGCAGGAGTTATTGAGTTCTTTGGGGGACTTTTGATTGCTCTTGGATTGTTCACTCGCTCAACTGCCCTCGTTGCAGGCGTTGAAATGTTATATGCGTTCATTGTTGTACATAGCATTGGAAACAAGACCGTTATACCAATCGTAAATAATGGCGAACTTGCATTGCTTTATTTTGCAACTTTCTTGGTGCTTATGACGTACGGTCCAGGCATTTGGAGTTTGAGTCGTGCTCTGAAGAAGTAAGGGATTGCCTTCTTTTCCATAATCTTTTTAATACATCATATGCTTGTACATCAATGAAGCGAGTGGTGATTATTGGTGGCGGATTTGCTGGTACACTCATTGCAAAAAAATTACAATCTCATTTTGCGGTTACACTTATCGACAGTAAAAACTATTTCGAGTTTACTCCAGGGATTTTAAGAACTATTGTTGAACCAGCACATTGGAAACATATACGCGTGCTTCATCGGCAGTATTTGAAAAGAACTAAACTTGTCCTTGGCATTGTTTCCAGCGTGGCAGAACATGATGTGCGCATTGGAAAACATCACTTGCCTTTTGATTACTTAGTTATTTGCTCTGGGTCAAGCTATAACTCGCCTATCAAAGAGCAACATGTCGTGCTGCCAGTGCGTGCGAGACATTTAATCGATGCTCATCGAAGGCTCGAGAAGGCAGCGCGAGTGCTCATTATTGGCGGAGGGCTCGTCGGCGTTGAGCTTGCCGCAGAGATCATTACGCACTATCCCAATAAGGCGGTAAGCATTGTCCACCCATACCAATTTTTGATTGAGCGTAACCATTTGAAATCTAGAATATATGCTGCAGCCTTCTTAAAAAAGCGAGGAGTGGATATTATTTATTGTGATAGAGTGAAGAGGAATGAGCATGGTGCATTTGTGACTGAACAAGGGAGAACATTACATGCAGATATTACATTTTTGTGTACCGGCATTACTCCTAATTTTTCGTTTCTCGATGGTACTTTTAAACATGTTTTGAATGAACGAAATCAAGTTCGAATTAACCAGCATTTACAAGTTAAGGATTTTGAGCATATTTTTGCTGCAGGAGATATTACTGACAGTGTTGTGGAAAAAACTGCACAAAATGCGGAAAAACAAGCAGCTGTTGTCGCGGCTAATATTCGCGCACTTGAGCGCGGAGAGGTATTGCGTTCGTATGCTCCACGCCGAACCTCACAAGTTATCAGCTTAGGAAAATGGGACGGTATTTTTGAAGTGGGGGAACATATCATTACCGGTCTAGTTCCTGCGTATATGAAATCAGCGATTGAAAGACGAGAGATGTGGCGGCGCGGGTGCTTGTTTAGATAAAATTCTCGCTGGTGAGTACTTGTTCAAGCTCTTGTATTGCATTATCGGGCTTTTGATTGCTCTCGAGCGTATACTCCCAAAGCCGGTTTGCCTGCCCATCAAAAACCGCGATTCTATTCCAATCAAGCTCAATTCTTCCCCCATTTCTGAGCCCCTTGTTTTTGTAGGTGGCTGCTTTTCCTTTTACTGCAGCGATTGTTTGTGGAGGCGCATGCATTGCATTTATGATTTCTTCTTCAGTAATCCAACGCTCGATCCAACCGTCATTATCCTGAATTTGATAAAATAAGCCCCCACTATCTATGCGGTGGTAATCCAGCCCAATACTTTGTATGAGTGCGCTTCCCGTATCTAGACCCGTATCTGTCATGTACTGTTCTATGAGGTATTTTTTTGTCACCCAGTCAAGTCTTCCTGCTAGTGCATACGGATCTTCTTTAATTCGTGCAAGGAGTTTGACCGTTTCTTCAAAACAATCGATAACGCTGTCTCTGAACGCATTTTGACCATAGAGTTCGCCCTTTATTGCCGAACAATACTTCTTGTAAACATCTGTCAGCCTTCTGTACTCTACAGGAGTTCCTTCCAGTGACCATTCAGCTTGCTGTTCTGAAAGAGAATACATATCACTTACAGCTTTCTGCGTATCGTAAGGTATATGGGGAAGCAAATTGGCTTCAGCAAGATCAAGCATACATCTCCATAACTCTGTTTTTAAGACAACCGCACTTTCACACATATTTCCATCGTTGCTAATATGATGAAACCGTTTCCAGGGTGCAAAATCTCCTTGATCGCGAAGATTAAGAAGTGCACGCCGTTGTGTTGTACAGTTTGAGAACGGTTCGAGAATGAACGGTCGTCGCTGGAGCAAATCATAACGTCCATTTAGATAATGGTATCCTGCGCCGGTAATCACTTTTTCAATAACTGACCAGAGTAAGAGGGGTGCTCGCGCTTCTTCTGAAGCAACAATCGTGGTACTGAAATTGAGATGACTTCCAAATGAAACTTTTGCATCCCTATTTGTTTTGTATACCATCGGATTAAGATTTTTATCAATGAGCGTGAAGATTTGTTGTTCCATCGCTTTTTCATATCTTAGTAGGTCGAGGGTATTATCAACAATTGGCGTGCATCCTTCAAGATGTTTTAAATCAATGTATGTTTCCCCTCCATTTTCGAAATAATGACGGCCCTTAATGAGATCTTGCAGATATTCATCTCGCTTTTCGTCATCTTCTATTGCATTTAAGATTACTGCAAATTCGTGCTCAATGCCGCACAATCTATTTTCTAGTACACTTTCTTTTCTTTCATGCTTTTGCTGTCTTTGTTTTAGAAGTTCTATTATTCTTTCTTTCATGCTCAACAGGAAAGGGAAAAGGGGTTTTTATGGGTTGCTGTTTTTCTTGCTGTTCACTACTGAAGACTTTTGTATTTTTACGCTAGAAGCTCTCGTATCCTTTTTTTCAGAAGCGATATGCACATTAATCGTATGTTCCGGAATGGAAAACTTACTTGCATGGGGCGAAAGGGGAACATTATCATGGATCAACTCTTCATACACTCTTCCGGTTAGTATCTCAATTCCGTTGTCTCGAGTCAAGAGTGTTACCGGCTGAGTATAGGCACGCACGAACGCGGTTGCAACCAAGTGCCGATCTGTTTCAAGTTTTTCTCCTAGATTTACCCTACCCCCTCTTTCTTCTTTTGCTCGACGCTTATCAAGCATGAGGTCAAATGATTTTTCACGTGCAATATCCATAAAATCATTATATTTTGCTTGTTCGTCGTATGTACCGGGCGTTTTACTACACGCCTGGAGTTTTTTAATGAACCGAAAGAGCGCAACATTATATGAGGTGATGCAATCAAGCACGCTTCGGTAATATTGTATTTCATCATCAGGGTATTCTTGGATATACTCGCGCAATTCGCTTGTAAGGTGTAACTGTCTATCATTGAGCGTTTTTAAGTGATATCTTATTTCAGTACACACTTGAGGAATGGTAATGACTTCCTGTGCATCTATGAGTCGTGAGAGCTCTTGCAGGCGTTCAAAACGACGCGTGATGAGTTCCAGGTCAAGCGTTTCAAAACATGCCAATCCCTCATACAGGAGCGTCGCGAATTGCGTATTTTCGTGAGGGGTAATTACTGAAGTGTCTATAAGTATGACGTCTCCATTCACTTTTTCTTCGAGATCGGCTTTCAGTCCCATCAATAGGAAACAAACAATCTCTTTTTAAATCTTTTTATATTAGTAACTACCTAGTGGTTACTGCTTGTTGATTTTATTCTTACCGAACATATAGGGCACAAGAACAGGGGGAATCAGGACAGAGCCATCTTTCTGCTGGAAGTTCTCGAGAATGGCGACCATTGCGCGGGAGGTTGCAATTGCCGTATTGTTCAGAGTATGGGGAGTGTAGCGTGTTTTGCCATCGACGCGAATTTTTAGGAGTTTTGCTTGCGCTTCGGTAAGATTCGAACACGAGCCGACTTCGAAATATTCTTCTTTCCGTGGTGACCACGCTTCGATATCGACTTGGATATGCTTGAGGTCGCTCAAGTTGCCAGAACAAATTGCAAGAACGCGCAACGGCAAACCGAGCGAGGTAAATATCTCAATTGTAATTTCTTTCATGCATTCGAAGAATTTCATGGAGTCTTCTGGTTTACAGATGACAATCATCTCAATCTTGTTAAATTGATGAGTTCGGAAGAGCCCCTTTTCATCAATTCCGTGGCTGCCAACTTCCTTGCGGAAACACATTGAGTAGCTTGTCTGCTTGATTGGAAGCTGCTTTTCTGGAAGGATTGTGTCAATGTAGCGGCCAATGAGGGCATGCTCACTTGTTCCAATAAGATAGAGATTTTCGTCTTGGATTTTATAAATTTGGTTTTTCTGGTCGTGCAGATCCGTTACGTTTTTGATTATCTTGTCTTGTACCATAAGTGGTGTTTCTACATAGAGAAACCCTTTTTTAACCATGGTCTCAATTGCAAACCTCAGGATTGCTTGATTGAGAAGTGCAAGGTCTCCCTGCATGTAATAAAACCCATTGCCAGACGTTTGCGCTGATGCGTTAAAATCAAGCATCCCGAGAGACTCGCCAATTTCGACGTGACTTTTAATGGGAAAGTTGAACTTTGGCTTTTTCCCATATGTCTTAATCTCTACATTTTGAGAAGCGTCTTTTCCGATTGGAACCGAGGCGTGCATGACGTTCGGAAGGTTAACTAGCATTGCCTGTACGACGTCTTCAAGCGCTTGCGCTTTTCTTTCAACGCCATCAATCTGATCAGGGATTTTCTGTGCTTTTTTTAAGACTGCGTCAGCATTCTTTCCTGCTTTTTTGAGCAAACCCACTTCTTTAGAGAGTTTGTTTCGTTCTGCGCGGAGAGTATCTGCTTCGCCTTTTAATTTTCGCCATTCTGCATCTTTCTTGAGCGCTTCTTCTACAATCTTAAGCTTATCGTTCTGGAACTTTTTTTTAACTGTTTCACGAATAAGGTCAGGGTTTTCACGGAGGAACTTTATGTCGATCATGATTAGGGAAGAGCGGAGGCATATTTAAAAGTTGCTTCTAAGGGATACCGATTACAAATATAGTGGAAGACCTAAGTCCTTCCCCTAATAGCATACGACAAAACGAGGAAAAACTAATGTCGTATGCTATAGGTGGAATTATCTTTCCCTTCTTTAAGTTGTTGACGATGTTGCCTGCCGAGCTTTCGGTAGATATCTTTATTAGTATGATACTGACGAATCAAATGCGAAGCATATTGGCCGCCCAAGTGATGCGGAATTAGGACATAATCGACTCCTGCTTCATAAAGGTTGAGCGCGGTACGCGGTTGTTCTGCCGTTGCGATGAATATCGCTTTTGAGCCCAACTTTTTAAGCCGCTCATTAATCGTACGGTTTGATGCTTCATCAGGGATTGTGGAGATGATCATCTTTGCTTTATCTATCGGGATTTCCGTAAGGAAATCCTGGTCTCCTCCATCACCATAAATGCAGTCTATCTTCTCATTAGCCAGTGCAAGGATGGTTTTTGGATTATAATCGACAACTACAAATGAGAGTTTCATCTTTTTGAGCATATCGATTATCTTGTATCCAATACGGTGATATCCGAACAAGACGATGTCATAGTTTTTTTCATGCTGCTGTTTGCTTAGATGACTCTTTCCTTCAAAAATTGTTAGTAGGTGTGATATCTTATTGAAAATTGAGTGGGAGTAGTAAATGCTGTAACTGCTCACACCGATTGTAATAACGGCAATCAAAATTACAAGGCTCATAATTTCTTGGCTGAGATGGCCGAGCGTAAATCCGAGCAGCGCGATAATAAGAGAGAACTCGCTAATTTGCGCGAGACTTGATCCTGCTAAGAAGTTAGTTCTTTTTTTGTACCCAAAAAATCTAAGCGTAGCCATGACGATTAGCGGCTTGCCAATTATTACAAAAAGAGAAAATATTACCGCGCTCTTTATGAGAGAGTAATCAATGGTACCTGCAAGTTGACTTCCAAAGAAGACAAAGAAAAGAACAACGAAGAAATCTCGTAAGGGTTTCATCTTCCCGCCCAGTTCCAGTGTGTATTTGCTGGAAGCGAGCGACATACCTGCAATGAGTGCACCAATCTCGAGCGAAAATCCGAGGACGTCGAAGAGCGTGGCAAGGGAGAGCGCCCAGGCGATACTAAAGAGGAAGAGCGCTTCTTGATTTCGTGCGAGGTAGTCCAGTACGCGGGGAAGAATGACTCCTGAAAGCATGAATACTCCTGCACTGATGCCTAGGGCGATCACTATTTTTCCTCCGAGCCAGAATAGATTGCCTTGATGCTCGACGAGCGGGATTGCCATGAGCGCAACTGCCGCAACAAAATCTTCAACAATAAGAATTCCGAGGGCAATACGACCATGGAGTGTATCGATTTCTTTTTTATCAGATAAAATTTTAACAACAACAACTGTTGAGGAAAACGCCAATGCTGCACCGATATAGAGGATTTCTTTATCTCCAAATCCTAAGCCGATAGCTATGAGGGCACCGATGCCGCCAGTGATTGTGATTCCAGCAAGCCCTGCGAATGTTGCAACACCGCCGATTTCTTTGAGGACGCGGAAGTCAAGCGAGAGACCGACGATGAAAAGAAGAAATGCAACGCCAATGTGTGCGAAAGTTTGAATGAGTTCTGATGTCGCAACATTATCGCCAACGAACTCTGTCAATGCGCCACCGAGCATAGCAGGACTAATAAGAATCCCTGCTACGAGATACGCGATCAAAGGTGGCTGTCGTATCATTCGGGCAATTACCGCCAGGATTGCAGCAATACATATAATTACGCTAAGATACAATAACACCTCTTGCACCATAGTGCAGGAGAAGGGATGTACTTTTAAATACCTAGCGTTTTTGTTGAGGTTCTACTTTGCAAAGCCTTAAAAGCACTTTTTTGTTCCATTAATCATCATATTCATCCCTGTTTAGGCTGGGATGAAGGGCTCATCGCACGCGGCGCGGTGAGCCCACTTTTTTTAGAACAAATCTGTGATCGTATTTCTTGGAAGTCTCTGTCCTTTGCAGTAATTTTCGAGTGCAGTGATCTGCGCTCGTGGCGCACGGACTTGATGAGCGCGTTCGTATTGTTTCCACTGGGGAAATGTAAGCCACTCTAGCAATTCGATTTCATCTGGACGTACAATGTGCGGTTCTTTTTGAGGAGTTGCAGTGTAGACGAAGTTCATTATTGCGTTTCCCCGGTCGCTTTTGAAGTAATATATGCCTACTATGTATTTGATTATTACATCCGTGCCAATTTCTTCTCGCATTTCACGTTGGAGTGCTTTTTCGAGATTTTCTCCTGGCTCAACTTTTCCTCCAGGGATTCCCCATTTTGCATCTTTTTTTGTTTTTAGACCCAGATAAAAATGATCACGAGAGATTATTGCCGAGACGGTGAGTTTATGATCCACCTTTCTTCAAATAAATGCACCTTTAAGAAGATTATGTCGATGAACTATCGTTTTTGACGTAGTTTAGTATTCACTTTCAGCGATTCTCGCTCTTTTCCTTCTGAACATAATGGTCTCCAATGTAGCATAAGGTTTAAAAAGCATTTTCGATTCTTGAGTAAATGTCAAAAGTACGAATCAAACTTGCAAGTATTGATATAGCTGCGCTGAATCCGGTTATTCAGAGTATCAAGGATATCACTACGAGAGCTGGCGTTGTCATGCGTGGACCGATTCCGATTCCTACGCGGCGCTTGAAAGTGACTACTCGAAAGTCTCCGTGCGGGAATGGGACCGCTACTTTTGACCGTTTTGAAATGCGCGTTCATCGGCGCATCATTGATATTCCCGCCGAGGACAGGATTTTACATCCCATTATGAAGCTTCAAATACCTCGTTCTGTTCAGATTAAAATTGAGATGAAAGACTGATTTCATCAGTCTTAGTATCTTCGCTTTCCTCAGCTCAGATGAAGGATTAACCTGCGAATGGTTGTTTTTCACTCGCTACATTCTTAAATACTCATTGTTTCTCTCTTTTTTATGAATGAGGTGACTCCTTTGCAGGATATAGAGAATTTCATTGAAAATGGGGCTATAAGTCATGAAATTCTCTAATGGACAATTGCCGAAAACAGAGGACATAAGTAATGCAATTGTCCATATTTATTTTGCTGCGTCGATTCGTGGCGGACGCGAAGATATATCCGTCTATACTTCATTGATCACTCATTTGAGCAAGTACGCGCGAGTTTTAACTGAGCATGTAGGCAATCGAAATCTTGCAGCTTGGGGAGAAGATGGTCTAACTGACGAAGAAATTTACCAGCGAGACATGGGTTGGCTTGCATCTGCAAGGGCGGTGGTTGCTGAAGTTTCAAATCCTTCGCTTGGAGTGGGTTATGAGGTATGCGCGGGTTCGCTTATTTATCATCTTCCAACGCTCTGCCTTTATCGGAAACAAGAAGGCAAGCGTCTCTCTGCGATGATTGCCGGTGCCCCCGGATTAATTGTTGCTCCATACGAGTCATTAGATGATGCACGGGCACTTCTTGATCAGTATGTTCCTCAATTGCTGGGGCTTCCGCGGAGACATCATGAAACTTCGTGAGGCGCTTGTTGTCAAACGTGACGTCTTGTTTAAAGAAAGGCACTTTCAAGGTTTTTTGCCTGCACACGAGTATAATTTTGTCGACATTATTTTTAACAACTATGAATATCATCCACGTGGAGAGGCTTTAGAAGAAAATGATTTGCTACAGCAGATAATCCCTTATGTTTGGATTGTGAATCCACTCGAGAAGAAAGTGTTTGCTTATAGGCGGGCTGCAAATGAGAGTTATAGCGAAAAGAGATTAAGGAATAAATGGAGTTGCGGTTTAGGAGGGCACATAGAGAGGCATGACAATGGGAACCCCATTGAAAGCGCAATGATGCGCGAGCTTATGGAAGAAGTTAAAATGGCAGTGTATCCGCGGCCGAAGATTGTCGGATACTTAAAGGATGATCGAGGAGATGTTGAGAAAGTTCATTTTGGCGTTGTGGCTATTGCGGAAACTTTGGAACCTGTAGAGAAGGGAGATGATGAAATGGCAGAGGGGCTATTCGTGACGATTGCTGAGATTGAAGAGTTGTTTGCTGATAAAGAAAATGAAGTTGAAGCCTGGACAAGGCTTAGCTGGCCTTTTGTGAAGAGTTATTTGCTTTCTCTTGGATGATTGTTCTCTATCAGATAAATGTATATATAGGTAGGACTTTTTTTAGAGGTATGCAGGAATATCAGGATCTTTTGAGGAATGTGGTTATAGAAGGGGAGGTGAAGAGTGACCGTACCGGAGTAGGGACTTTGTCCACGTTTGGAAACCAGATGCGCTTTGACCTAGAGAAGGGATTTCCTCTGCTCACTACTAAGAAGATCCATACAAAGTCAATAATATATGAGCTTCTCTGGTTCCTTAAAGGCAATACAAACATACAATACCTAAATGAGAATGGAGTGACGATGTGGGATGAGTGGGCTGATGCGAAAGGGGACTTGGGAAGAGTATATGGAGCACAGTGGATAGATTGGAGGACGCCTGATGGGAAGAGCGTGAACCAGATTTATAACTTAGTTGAAGGCTTAAAGAAAAATCCTGATTCACGAAGGCATATTGTGAATGCCTGGAATGTTGGTGAGCTTGAGCAAATGGCCTTAACGCCTTGCCATTGCATGTTCCAGTGCAATGTTGCCGGAGGGAAACTTGACTTGCAGCTATATCAACGCTCTGCGGACTTATTTCTTGGTGTGCCTTTTAATATCGCGAGCTATGCAATGCTGACACATATGCTAGCACAGGTTGCTGGCCTAAAGCCAGGGAAGTTTGTGCATACTTTTGGGGATGTCCATTTGTATAACGGGAAGAGAGGGGAGTGGTATAAACAGAATAAGGGCGAGATAGCTAAGAGAGTTGGTGATATCCACCCTATTGATGGGCGTTGGGAATATAATGAAGTTGCCTCATGGATTGTGGAAAATGCGCCAGGAGTTGATGACCGGAGCGACCATGTACCACTGGCACTGGAACAAATGGCTCGAGACACTAAAGCGTTGCCTAGCTTTGGGATGAATCCTTTAGTTAAGGATATTTTCGGATTCAGCTATGCTGATTTTTCAATTATTGGATATGATCCTCATCCAACTATAAAGGCGAAAATTGCGGTGTAAAATGGAGCGAGGCAGTGTGAAAAAAGGGCTTTTTATTGTCTTTGAAGGCATTGACGGCAGTGGAAAAACATCGCAGATTGAACGTCTTGCACGATACATTCGCGCTCAGGATAAATATCGAGATGTTCTTTTGACACGGGAGCCTACTTGGCGTGCAACTGAATTACTTGAACAACTTCAAGGTAATGCAGACGCTTTTTCGAACGGTGAGCGCATGGCGTATCAATTTGTTTGGGATCGGAAAGCTCATACCGACGCACAGATTAAACCTGCCTTAGAGCAACGTGCGTTTGTTCTGTGTGATCGGTATGCGATGTCTACTTGTGCGTATCAAGCTGCGCAAGGTGTACTGCTTGATACTTTACTCCGCTACCATGAAGAGGCTCAAACACTTACTCCCCATATTACATTTTTTGTCGATGTCCCTCGTGAGGTAGCTGAAGCACGGATGATCAAACGAGGAGCTGCTCCTGAAAAGTTTGAGAAAAATGCAACGTTTACTGATTTACTTATTAAGCATTATCGTTTACTTGCAGAAAAAAGTCTTACAGATGAACGGTTACGCAGAGTTATCGGTCCTGTGGTGAGCATTGATGGAATGCCCTCTCTGGATCAAGTTGGTGAGCAAATTCAAGTTGCTTATGGTCAAGCGATGCGTGCTTATAGTGGAAGACCTAAGTCCTTCCCCTAATAGCAGATGACACATCAAGAATTATTGAGGCTTCAATTCTTGACTGCGCTCAAGGATTAGCAAATCCTTGACGGAACGGGGAGAAACTTATGTCGTCTGCTATAGTGAGCACAATACTTAAAAGTCTTGGTTGCGGGGAAGAAGTAAGCCCACGTGGGACAGCGGCACTCCGCATGCTTGGAGAGCATGTTTCCGAAAGGATTCCCAGGTTCGAATCCTGGCGTGGGCGTGGCGATTCGTTTTTTATTCATTGTTTGAACTGTGCTTTTCTGCATTCTGGAACCACTCAGTTTTTTGATTTTGCGGAAGTTGTTTTATTGCATATTCACACTTACAAGCATCAGATTTGCTTGTGCAGCTTTTTGAAGCGAGGAGCTGCTTAAATCCTTTGCGCGCGACATACTTGCTTCCTTTGCCGAGCGCATGTGTTTTCATTCTCTTATCGAGATTGTTGGTCACTCCGGTATAAAATGATCCGTCATGACATTCTAGGAGATAGACGTACCATTGCTTTTTATCCATTGGAATTAAGGGAAAGGCGTATTTAAAATTGATTTGCTTCCCGATTCACGACTTTTTCCTAAAGTACAAGATGCATTTTTTGCTTTCGTCAAGAAAATTGGATCAACGCGCGGCATTATGAAGACATTTACTTTAGTGTCATTTAAACAGCTCAAGAGCGAGTTTGTGGAGAGTTGATCACTTCGTATCTTTCGCGTGCTCCCACATAAAATCGAAATAGGATTTGTAGGCTTTTGCGGCTGCGGCGTTTTCGATGATGATGCCTTCAGGCTCATCAGTCCAAACGAGAATGGCAATTTTGTCGCCATAGATATTCGTGACTGCAGGACTTTCGGCGATTGCAGGGAGGTAGCGATGGTTAGAGGTTCTCGAGTCGAGTTCTTCTCTGCCTTTACGGAGAATGAGCTGCGTTTTGATGCCTTTCTCTTTTTTCATACGATCGAATTGGTATGCAAACTCAGGCATTCTTTCTGAAAATTGACCTTCGGAACCGAAGACGTAGTTGTCTTTACCCGTCCGGATCATATCGAGAAAGACCGATTTAACTCCCTTGACTCCTTTAAAGAGGCGGACTTGACCCTCTATCTTCTTGCGTTTATGTCGTTCTTGGAGTTCTGGAAGGACTGCCATCACATCGTCCTGCTGCTCTTTGAGATATTCAAGAATTCTTTGCGGACCGGTTGCCTGAAACCATTTCACTTTTCCAATCAAAACATAACTCACCAATCCTTTATCAAGGAGCATTTGGATTGCATTGTACGCACTGCTGCGGTCTATGTGCGCAAGCTTTGCAATTCTACCAGCTTTCATGGAGCCTTGATCGTTCAGCGTCAAGTAGACCTTGATCTCGTTTTGCGCAAGGCCTATCTTCTCAAGGGTTTTTTCTATATTTGCCATTCTAAGCTTTAGTAAGGCGCCTTGCTATTTAACTCTTTCGAACTGTTGCTTATTTTTCTACTACACTTATTGAATCTATCTGCCTAATCGAACTAAATCGTTCTTACCTTCTTGATTTAATGCTTGATATCGTTCATTAGAATTGCCCCTATCCCACTCGTACGTTTTCATTCCACCTAAATCCGTATATTTGCAGAAAGGTTCATATTGCACGACTCTGGAACATGCAGCAACCAACCGTTCGAGTAAAGGTCCATCGTTTTTCATAGAAGCGAGTAGGAAAGTGTTCTCAGCATAAGTCACACAGAAAAATTCTCCTTCAATTCGTCCTTGACTCCAATGGTCTTTCAAATTAGATAATGCTTGTTTTACACATTCAACATCGTTTTTCAGATATAAATTGTTCTGAATCTGAGGATCCTTAGTTTTTTGAGTTCGCCCATTGCGTTCTCGATAGTCCTTAGAAAGTTGTCCGAAAACAACTCCTGTGCAGATAGGTGTTAGTAAAACATCTCGAATTGCATCTCTCGTTTCAAGAGTAAGAATGTTACTTTGACGATTGTAAATATCCATTAAGACTGTCGCTCTCTTTTCTCCATCTTGATATTTTCTTTCTAAGTGCTCCCAGATTTGCTGTCTATTCATGTTCTTCCCCCATGATTGCTAATTTAGGCTCGAATTCGATAAGGTCGAGTATAAGTTCTGTTCGGTAGTTGAGTGGGGTGGCAGGTATTTTGATAAGGTTGTAGCCAAGTTCTTTGTAGACTCTTTCTATCTCCTCATGTGTTCTTTTTGCCCTTTCAGGATCTTCTCTTCGAACTTCTGTCTTCTCATAAGGAAGCATGTCTAGCAAGAAGACTTTTTCATAGCGAGCGTTTCTGGCTGCCTCTTTCAGCTTTCGAGGAACTTCTAATCCGTCTAGTCGGTAGTAGGCTATTCCATCAGCTATCCCTCGGTCTTGGAAGCTTATTCTTGCTTCTTGAGGTATTTCTCTTTCCCATTCCAGTTGCGTTTCAAGAAGTCTCTTTTGGAAAGCATCTCGGTTTATCCAAGGCAGGATGTTTCCGCCTCTTTCGAGTTCTCCGTTTATGATATACTCTGCGACCTCCCTCATGCAGTAGATTCCTCTGCTCTGTAGTGCCTTGAGCAGGGTGCTCTTGCCTGAAGATGGCCCCCCTGTGAGTGCGTATTTCTTTGTCATACCTTTTTGCAGAGAAATATCTAATTAAATCTCTGTTGTAGAATAATCTTCAACAAGTAGAGAGAAAAGTTCACAAACATTATTACGAGTATGCTACAGGAAAAAGAAGGTTTTAAATAGAAGAAGAAAGTTAACAGTTCATGGAAGAAAAGCAAATTACGATAAACAAAGTAGATAACTTAGGAGTTACTATTGTCGTTAGAGAAGAGAATATGGACGACCATAAAGTCTTCATTGTTAATAATGAGGAGTTGGGGGTGGCAGATTTCGGAGACACGTTAGATGAAGCAATACATAACTTCAGGAAATCGCTGCAACTTTATTTAGAGACGTATCCTGAGAAAAAAAGTATTCTTATAGAAAAACAAGATTCTCCTCTTCTTGTTTCAAGGATTTTTCTTTAAAAAAATTCATTCTCAAACGCTTCTTTGTCAATTCCAAGTTGTCTTAAAACATTTCCATAAATCCAAACAGCGATCTCTTCACGATGCGTTGGAACATTCGTTGACTTGTTATTCTTTGGATTTTCAAGAATAACACCATGAGAGGTATTCCTCTTTTCGATGCAACCATATTTTTTGAGTGCTTGTAAGAAATTCCGCACTTTTAAATTTCTCCGATTCATGCTCACCTCTTTCCGAAGAAGAGGCAGAGCTATTTAATTCCTCTGTTTACTACGAAGATTTTTACCTATTCTTCACTTTGATTGTTTATGGCTTTCCAAATAGTCTATGAATCCATTTACAAAAGTTACCTCATTCCGGTAGCTTCCGAGTTTGCATCTTGGTCCTTGAACTGGGTTTCTAGATGTTGAGTAAAAAATAGGCATAAGTAGATAAGACCCTATACTTCTAAGACCAGAAGATTCTCTTCTGTCTATGGTGCCAATCTCATCCCCTTCATTAAACTTAAATTGCTTTAGTACTAACTCTGCTAGGTTTTTACCTATATTTTGGTTTTCTGGATTGTTACCTAGGCTACCACGTTCCATTACTTCTGTAAGTGGTTCCTTTTCTCTTTTAGAGCAATCATAAACTGAACACCCGACAAAACTTCGAGGCTCAAACATAATCTCTTGGTATTCACTCCATATTTCAAATCTCTTTTTCATCTCTTTCCTCCCTTTGTGTCCCTTTCAGGCTGCTTCATTGCGTCGTGCTCCATACACTCGGAATATGAAGAAAAGAGATAAATCTCTGTTGATGAAGTTTCTACAACATATCCTAAGCGAAAGATTTAAATATATATAATTCTGGTTATATAACATGGATTATATAATAGAAAGGCGAGATACTGCCTCCATTACTCAAGAAAGACAATGGCTGCTACTTTATGGCAGAAGAAAAGTTGGCAAGACCTTCCTTTTGAGAAACCTTTGTACTTTCAAGAAATACTATACAGTTAAAAAAGACCTTGGTATTATTGCTCATGATATAACCATCTCCCTTGATGATATGATGCGTGAAGTAAAAAAACTGCTTCATGATGGACAGACTGTGGTTATTGATGAATTTCAAAGGCTTCCTGAGAGCGTTCTTGAAGAGCTCACAGTCGTACATCCCCATGGTAAGCTCATATTATCAGGCTCAAGCTTGAGAATTCTTAAAAAGATTTTTGAGCCGCAATCTCCTCTCCTCGGCTTTTTAAATCCAGTAAAGATGGGTTTTATAAGCCCCTCTGATATTCTGATAGGGTTACATGCTCATGTGAAAAGTGAACTTCTCGTGGAACTTTCAACGTTCCTCAGGGAACCCTGGCTCATACCCTCTTACGATGAAAAACCACTCATAGATTTTATCTATAAGCTTATTACGCAATCAAAACAGACGCTCACTGCGCTAGTTGGAGAAATCTTTGGCGAGGAGGAAAGAGAGCTCACGGGCAAATACTCTGCAATCATTGGGCTCATTGGCTCTGGCATATGGAATACTACGGAATTGACTTCGATTCTGTACTCAAGAAAACTTATTCCTGAACCCAGCCCCACGCATCTTGCTCAATACCTCAAGAATCTCGAAGAAATGGAAATTGTAGAAAGCATAAAAATGTATTCCTCTAAGAGAAAATATTATCGGCTTGCTTCTCCTCTGATGAATGTATATTATTACTTAGAGAGCAGATATAATATTAATGACCGACAGATATCTTTAGAAGAAATTCGCCCAACGCTCCAAAAATCTATTAACTTTGAGATACAAAATTTCATTGCAGACTTATTTTCAGAAATTTACTCTGGAAGAAAAGAATATTTTATCTCGCCTGATAAAGAAATTGATTTCATTATCACTGTAAGAAACAAGCCATCAATAATAGGGGAAGTAAAGTGGAAAGCATTAGAAAAAGAAGATATACGTAAATTTTTCCGTAATTCAGAAAAAATTTTTGGCAGGAAAATTATCTTCTGCAAAAGCAGCAAGTTTACCGAAGAAGATGTAGAAATTATGAATGTCGACACACTCTTGCCACTTATAAAGGAAAAAAGAAAGATGCGTATCGAAGAATCTGCCAGGGGGTTCTCTTAATATGGGATGGTATGGAGTATTCTTAGTGCCAAAAGCAAAAATGATATTCTCTCTAAGAAGCGTAGATGAGGGGACACTTGATGATGCTTTTGAATCCCTGGAAAGGTTCTTTGGTAAGTATGATAAGATGAAAGAAGACATCTATGAAATCACCTCCACTGCTGAAGAAAGCAAAACATTTTCAGCTAAAATAACTGCAAAGATGTTTGGTATCGTAGATGAGATTGGCGGGCTTCCCGAATTGCATCCTTCAGTTTTCTTACTTTACTTCTTACATAAACATGGATTTGAGATAAAGTATCATCACGAAAATGATATCAATACTGAGGATCTTGAAAAGAAAGGCTGGCAATTGGTAGAATATACTTGAACAGCCAGCGATTATAGCATTGAACTTCTCTTCTCTTTCCACTAGAAGCAACAGTTAATGCCCTGACGGGCAGCTCCGCTCTACATATAGCTAATTTGGCGGAGTACTCCGCCAAACATCGAGAATCCTGTGTTTTTGATTCTCGAGTGTGCTCAAGAATCTCAAAATAGACGAGAAGATTCTTGACATTAGGAATAATGAAAAAGTGGTTATACTTTATATACAAAAATTTATCCATAGTCGAGTGGAGATAGAAATCACCACAGTGTTTTCCCATTTCTCTTGATTTCAGCTATCAGAGGGTCTGCTTT
>CAZCXX010000003.1:0-35418 GCA_964502865.1 Candidatus Woesearchaeota archaeon
TAATTCTTGATGTGTCGTCTGCTATTAGGGGAAGGACTTAGGTCTTCCACTATATGTGCCATGGGGTGTTGAACATTTTTGTCGGACGCCCCTACGAGGATTTGAACCTCGGATAGCTCCTCCGCAAGGAGCCGTTATATCCAGGCTTAACTATAGGGGCATAGTTTAAAGGTAGAACTAAAGGTTTTAAAGGCTTGCCCTTTGTTCTGAAGTCAGAGATTCTCGATTTTCTGTCGCTTTAAAATTGTATCAGCTATAGCAGACGACATAAGTTTCTCCCCGTTCTGTCGTCTGCTATTAGGGGAAGGACTTAGGTCTTCCACTATAGTTGTTGTTTTTGAGTGAAACTGTTTAAAAAAGGCACGTTTGTCTTTTGGAAGTGACTCGGTATATAAAATTGTATGTATGAAGAAATAACAGTTTTGGGTGTTTATGAATATTTAAAGAAGATAGTGCTTGAATATGCATGAGAACACAACTTGCTGCTGCGATGGCAGTTCCGTGCAAACGCTGCGGTGCGCTCTTTGACCTGGCATACGACCTTGCCCAATACTGCGAGGGTATGGCGGTTGAAGAAGTGATGCGAGTGTTGAGCACCAAGCACTTTGCCACGACTGCATTGTGTTGGGATTGTAGATCGTAAGCGCGAAACTCTCTTTTCTTTGTTATATAGCATCGGACTCAAAAAATTGAACACTAAAACCGATGCTATATTCGGGGAACATAACAAAAACGTTCAATTATTTATGTTCCACGCTATATCTCACTGAAGGTGCTCTGTAGTGTTGGAGCAACTTTTATTAACCTCCCTAGAGGCAGATGGACATGAGTGAGCTTATTGTCGCCTTGATCTTGGCAGTTGTACAGGGAATTACTGAATGGTTCCCTGTCTCAAGTTCAGGGCACCTTGTATTATTTGAGCACTTTTTAGGATACGAAGGAGGACTCTTGTTCGAGATTGCACTCCATTTTGGGACGTTAATGGCAGTCTTTGTTTATTTTGGGAGAGACATTACTGATATTTTACGGGAACTACTCTCTTTGCGTTTTAAGACTCCTTATGGGAGACTCGGTGTTTTATTGATAGTTGCGAGCATTCCTGCTGCGGTGCTTGGATTTTTATTGCGTGATGTAATTATGAGCGTTTCAGGGAACTTGAGTATGCTCGCACTGGGTTTTTTAATCACGAGCATTATTTTGGCTATTGGATCGCAAGCGCCGCGAAATGCACGACGCTTGAGTTACGGGGGTGCGTTGCTTATCGGATGCATGCAAGTGTTTTCTCTTTTCAGAGGGATTTCCCGGAGTGGCACGACTATCAGCGCAGGTTTGCTCTTTGGTTTACCTGAAAAAGAAGCAGTGAAATTTTCATACTTACTTTCGGTGCCGCTTATTCTTGGCGCAAGTCTATTCTCCATTGAAAATCAGATATTGCCTCGGGAGCTTTTGTGGGCGACGTTACTTGCATTTTTGGTGAGTCTTTGCGTGATGCATTTTTCCTTTACCTATGTTCTTAACAGACGAGAACATCTGAAGTGGATTGCTGTTTACGTGTTATTACTCGCTATGGTCACTGGGACTTACGCGTTCTTACGATAGTTTTTTTCTTTAACGCTCGTAGAATTCTCTGCGGGACATCAAACTTCTTGCAGATTGGGCGCTCATGAAACTCTCGCTTTTATTGGCCTGTAAGTAAGATTCTCACGTCTGCGGGCTTATAAACCGCGCTTACGCTTTGAACTTTTGGAGGAAGCGCACGCCAAAAACCCATAGTGAGTGGCATCTTGGGGCGATGTTAGCCCATTATGCTTTCTGTACTATATGTTCTACTAAAGGTCTATTCAACTTAAAAATAATTTTAGTTAGAAACTTATTCGTAAACAATAGTATTAAAAGAGCGATAATTGCTAAGATTAAAATTCCTCCAAATTCTCGCATTAGTGAAGCATTGGATACAAAAAACCCATAAACTATGACGCAAACTACTAAAAATATTGCCAAGCCATAATATGCGAGGTACATCGTTCTTGTCCGGCTTATTGTTTTTTCAGCTGCCAAGTCATACTTTTTCATAACTTCTTCTTTGCTTAAGCTTCTGTCTCTTTTCCAATTGCCGCTTAAAAACATGAAAGAAGAAGAGATCATAATCAATCCCCCCACCATTAATAACATCCCAATAAAATTGAAATATTCATTTACTTGAAAGTTATTGATTAACATAATTAATCCTAAAGGAATAAGCAAAATACCTGCTACGAGAAAGAGAATATAATAAAAAGTATCTCGTTTCTCATTCATAATGCATTCTATAAAACTTAATTTATATACTTATCGCTCAAGCATTAAATTATTGCTTTAGAGCGGATCGACATCGCTCGATTATACCATTTAAGCTAAAAGCGCACGCCAAAAACGATGTGTGAATGGCATCTGGCAGTGATGTAAGATATTTTTCTAGAGTCACTCCGCAAGTAAAACATACAAATTTAAACTTCAACTCTAATAACTTCTGATGTCAGAAGAAAAAGAGAAGGAATCAACGCATATTGCTCTCTTTAAAGGCAAGGCAATCCGAAGAAAACTCGTGAATGATGAGTGGTTGTTCTCAGTAGTAGATGTTGTTGAAGCTCTAACGGACAGTACAAACCCAAGAAATTACTGGAATATGCTTAAATCAAGAGAAAAAGAGTCTTCTGGAACTGAGTTGTACACAAATTGTGTACAACTGAAATTAAAGTCGTCAGATGGCAAAGAATACGAGACAGACTGCGCAGATACGGAAGGCATTCTTAGAATTATCCAATCAATTCCCTCTAAGAAAGCCGAACCTTTCAAACGATGGCTCGCTAGAGTAGGCTATGAACGAGTACAAGAAATAGAGAACCCCGAGTTAGCGCAAGAACGTATGAAGAAGTTCTATGAACAAAAAGGCTACTCAAGGGAATGGATTGAAAAAAGACTGCGAGGCATTGCAATACGGCAAGTGCTAACGGATGAATGGAAAAATAGAGGAGTGCAAGAAGACCGCGACTTTGCCATTCTCACTAACGAAATAAGCAAAGCAACATTCGGAAAAAATGTGGAAGAGTACAAAAAGCATAAGAAACTCAAACGGGAGAACCTTCGAGATCACATGGATGATCTTGAGCTTATCTTCACGATGCTTGGTGAAGCCTCAACAACGCGCATTGCCAAAACCAAAGATGTGCAAGGCCTGGATGAAAACACCATAGCCGCAAGACAAGGCGGGGAAGTCGCAGGCAACGCAAGGAAAGAACTTGAAGAAAAAACAGGAGAAAGTGTTCTATCAGAAGAGAATTTCTTGGATGTTCCAGAGAAAGTGAAGAGGAAAAAGAAAAGAGTAGTAGAAAATTACGAAGTTGCTTAATTCATTCAAATTCATGAAAATTCCCGAATTAGAGAAAAAGTATGGCAAGAAACTCATTTCAAAAATCATCAAAGAAGGTTACTTAGAGGGTTGTACTATTGTCATCAACAAAGATGGTTCTACAAAAGACATTTCAGAGTCAGACATTATCAACGCAATAAAAGAAATGAAAGGTCTTCCATATGATTGGGATTAAAGGACTTGTCGGAGTTGATTGGACATATTTTATTATATCCTTTCGAGTGGACATCGCTCGATTATACCATTTAAGCTAAAAGCGCACGCCAGGAATCGAACCTGGGAAAAGTCGGGCTGCAGCCAACCGCAGTAACCACTGTGCCACGTGCGCATAATCTAGCGAGAATGTTGGGGCTTTTAAAGATTTAGTCTCCTAACGCGAAAATGATTCAAACGTCTGTGCAATTTCCAACATTTTCTTATCTTCTCCACGACCGCACATCACCTGCATGCCAACCGGTATTCCCTTAAGTTCTCCTGCAGGAAGAGATAGTGCACAAATCCCTGCTAAATTAGCTGGGATGGTCAGCGCGTCATACGCATATATTTCTTCGACACTCATCTTTATCCCTTCGCCGATCTTCCACGGCAGACCAGGACATGTTGGCAAAACAATTGCATCAAGTGTTTTGAAAGCACCCTCAAACTCTTGAGTAATAAGAGATTTTATGGCTAACGCCTTCTGGTAGTATGCGCCTTCAAACTCAGCACGAGTTATCTCTTTTCCACCGACAATACGCCGCAATACTTCAGGACCGCAAGCCTCTTCGATTTGTTTCCCAAATCTACGACCATCGAATCTTCGAGTCGCTGAAAAGAACTCTGCATATACCAGCAGATAGTAAGTTTGCACTGCCAAGTCGATATGAGAAATTTCAAGTGTCTCTACTGACCAGCCAGCCTTCTTTGCTACCTGAGCAAGTCGAGCGTCAACAAGTTTTTGGATCGATGGATCTACTCCGCGTATCTTAATTGTGCCGATCCGTACTGGTGCGTGTTTTGCAGGAAGAATTGAGGAAACATCGAGAGTCGTCGAGTCTCGCTCATCTTTACCGCGAATTACATCTAAGAGAAGTGCAGCATCTGCTACTGTATTTGCCAATGGACTAATCTGATCTAAACTCATCGACAAATCAATTAAACCATATCGTGAAACGAGACCATAGCTCGGTTTTACTCCAACCAAACCGCAATGGCTTGCAGGATTCCGAACGCTTCCACCCGTATCGCTCCCGAGGGCAACATCACAAAAGCCAGCAGCAACCGCAGCCGCGCTTCCCGAACTACTCCCCCCAGGAACGCAACCTGGCGCCTGCGGATTTTGCGTTACGCCGAATGCGCTCTGTTCTCCGCTGCTTCCCGCAGCAAATTCATCGCAATTGAGCATGCCAATTATAATGCCATCTGCTGCCTTTATCTTCACAATCGCTGTTGCATCATACGGCGCTCGATAATTTTCTAAGACTTTTGACGCACAGTTTGTAACGAGTCCCTTTACGTTAATATTGCTCTTCACACCAATAACATACCCGTACAATCTCCCTTTCTTCGTCTTTGCGTCAAGAGCTTTCGCCTCTTCTAATGCCTGCTCATTGATGTGTAACACTGCGTTAATCTTTTTATTGTCCTTCTGAATTTTCTGTAAATACGTAGCAACTTTGTCAGCAACTCTCATACTTCTTTGTCTCCACACAACTTATTAAATCTTGTCACGAGAAAATACAGTATGAGTTTTACCAACGAATCATCTTCATCTGCTTCTTAACATACAGAATTTCCTGCAGCTCGTAAAATTCAAGTGTAGATTCAACCTGATCACTAAAATACCGGAGCTGGTAATCGGTGTCTGCCATATCAAAAAGCTCAATCGCCATCTCTTTTGTTGAGCCGTGATCAATTAATACTGTATGCGCATCAATTAAATATTCTTTCCCATCGATCTGAATACGGTCCCCTTTCTTAAGAGTAGTGATTGGCTTGGACGCTTCGATAGTCACTGGTCCGCGCAATCCTTCATTCCGCGCGCCATTGTGAGATTCAATTTCATCAAGCTCTTCTTCAATTTCTTCTTCACTCATTCCCCTCTGCTTTTTTTCTTTCCGTAGCTTGCTCGGCGCATACTCGACACTGGGAAAATTCACTTGCGCACGCTCTGTGGCTTTAGAGTGGGAGTAAGCAAATGAATTTTCGAGGTCTGAAGAACTCAAGGAACCTTCTAAGGGTTTCAACCCAGAGTTCTTCAGATCTTCATCATCACCAAATGCATCATCTAGGGAAACGCCTCCCTCTTCTTCCTTCTCCTCTTTTTTCGCTTTCTTTGCTACCACTCTTTCTTCTCCGCTATGATTGCATGTTCATCATGCTTTGGTGCATTCGCAAGCATCGCCGAACGAAACTCGGTGGACGCCGCACTACCTTTTCCCTCTTCACGATGACCAGGTTCGTGGGAAGAGGTGTTTTCCGCAGGAACTTTAATCTTTGCCAATGCCAGACTAAACTTCTTAAGAATTTCCTGTGCCTCACGCTCGATAGTTGCCCGCTCTGTATCTGAAATTGTTGCCATGACAAATAAGGTTGCCTGCAATTTATAAAGTTAATGCGAGCGCGCTGCAAGATAAGATTCAATTATAGCAAACAACATTAATTTTCGTAGCTTTTCTGTTGTTTGCTAGATAGGAAATCACGTTAGAATATTACGATTATTAAAGTGATTTCCTATAAAATCAATATGCCTCCAAGAAGCTTCATCCCACTATAAGCAAACGCGACCTTAAAAAACTAACTCTTGACACCATATTTTCTTCGATAATACTCAGCATAGACTGCATAGAACCGTTTATTGAGATCTTCACGTCCTTCACGCGTCTGAAATACCTCGTGTTCGCTAATCTGAGACTGTACTCGTTTAAAAAATTCGCTTGCAACACGATAGTACGTACGCTGTTCATGGAGAGAAGAAAAAGAAGGTTCTGAAGATAAATCAAGATGATCGGGCACATCGAGTGATGCACGGATAAACGCGTGATCTTCAACAGGAAATAGCGTATAAGCGATGTTCTCGATACTCTTTCGTAGTAAAGAGCGATAATCGACTGAAGAGTGCAAGGAAGTATCAGGAGGTTCTTCTTGTTCCACGTTTGGTTATTTCAAATTGGGTATAATACCCGCAGCTTGCTGCGCCCAATTTGAAGTTAGAGATTTCCGTCTCGAAGCCGAGCGTAATACCCCATCAGCTTGCTGTGGGGATAGCGAAGGCTTAGGAAATCTCTTTATTGAGTAAAAGAAACATTTATCAAAAGTATTTAAACGTATCATTACGCCGCATATTGTACGATAAGCTGAGAATTTTCTGAAGAATGCGCTACACAAGCTTCTCCGCTTTGGTTTAGAAAATAATTGGCATATTTTTGCTGATCGAAGTTAATTGCATCTGCTTTCTCAAACACTTCACGAGCAAGATCGCGCACGTCAGCATCTATGCTATCACGCAAAATGGTGTTTTCCTTCCATTTGAGCACATAAAAAATACGAAAACGAATATCATTGCGATACTTAAAGTAATCTTCTTCGATCTCACAGTTACTGGGCTTATGATGTAAATTAACGCCTAAATAATACTTTTCATCATGAAACCATGTTTTTTGATGCCCCATATAATGAAGATACTTTTCAGGGAGATATTCGAGCGCCCGATATAGCAGCTCGCGACACGGACAAATAATATTGTCAACGAGTGAGATTTTCCATATATCTCCAACCTCATGAATAGCGCGCTTCTCAGATAAGCTCAACTGTGCACCAGTCCGATACTCTTCAAGAGAAAATATTCGACGTTCCCACCATCCCGGTAGTTGATTCATCACCTGTTTAACCTTGAAAATGTAGAGTATAAACCACTATTTAAAAATTGCGTATGCTCTACTTCTTGCCCTTTTGTAGAGGTTTAGGCAACTCTACTTTGATAAACACATCGTCCAGCTGCTTCTTGCTCGCTTCAGACGGCGTATCAAGCATTACATCTTGAGCTGCTTTGTTTTTTGGAAAAGCAATAACATCTCGAATTGAAGGTGACTTGGTCATAATTTGGAGTAAGCGGTCTAAGCCGAATGCAATTCCGCCATGAGGGGGTGCACCATGTGAAAGTGCTTCGAGTAAAAATCCGAATTTTGCCTCTGCTTCGCTTTTACTTATGCCGAGTATTTTGAAAACTTGTTTTTGAATATCTTGATTGTGAATTCTAATGCTCCCGCCGGCTATTTCAACACCATTTAACACCAAGTCATATGCCTTTGCCTTAAGTGTACCAACCTTTGAAAAATCAGCATTGTCTTGTGGCGAGGTAAACGGATGATGCATCGCATACCAGCGTTTATCTTCTTCTCGCCATTCGAACATGGGGAAATCAAGAACCCATAAGAAAGCAAATTCTTCGCCTTCTTTACGAATATCGGGTTTGTCAGAATTATATTTCTTCATTGCTTCATCATAACTCATTCGGGAAAACGGTGTCTTCAATTGAATGTCGAGAGTTTCCTTAAAGATATGGACAACAATTTGTTCCATCGTTTGGAGAATATCCTCGCGTTCAATAAAACTCATCTCAATATCGAGTTGCGTAAACTCCGGTTGCCGATCTGCCCGCAAATCTTCATCGCGGAAACATCGTGCAATTTGATAATATTTATCATAACCTGCGATCATCATCAATTGTTTAAACAACTGCGGTGATTGAGGTAGTCCGTAAAACTTGCCCTGATGCATTCTGCTCGGCACTAAGTAATCGCGTGCCCCTTCTGGAGTAGTTTTGTACAAAACCGGAGTTTCAGTATGAACAAACCCGAGCTTGTCCATAATCTGATGGATTGCCAGCATAAGTTTGTGTCGGAAAATGAGATTCTGCTGCATCTGCGTACTGCGCAAATCCAAATATCGATGTTTCAAGCGAACATCTTCATTGACACCAGAATCGTTTAATGCAAAGGGTAAAGGTGGGCTTGCATTGAAGACTTCGAATTCATCACAAAAGACTTCAATCGTCCCCGTTGGTAAATCTTTATTCTCAGTACCTGCTTTTCGCTTTACAACTTCTCCACGAATTTGAACGCATGCTTCAACACCAATTTTTTTAGTCACATCAAAGCCTTTGCTCTTTTTAGTAAGAACTGCTTGTATGACTCCATAACGGTCACGAATATCCAGAAACACAACACTTCCATGAGCGCGAACTGTCTGGACCCACCCGCAGAGTGTTACTTTCTTACCAGTATCTACTTTGCGTAACTCCCCGCAAGTATGTGTCCGTAACATAGTCCACCAAGAAACAGCAGCTTTTTAACTCTTATCATTCGTGAGAAACGGTGAGAGGAAGCTTATGCCAAGCATGAGCCACAAGTCCTTCATATGATACCATACTTAATCTTCCCTTAGAATCTTCTTCGCAATTTCTTCTAACCACGCGTCATCCGCACGTCGATAATCATGGGAAGAAATGTATCCCTCATAGTTCTCAAAGAACTTATCCACATTGCTCTTGATTGCTTTCCATTCATTCATCTTTGTCCCATGCATTGGAAAGAGTTTTGCATGTAAGTGATCAACACCAAAGCCCTCGAAGATCATACCCGTTCTTCCAACATCTTCAAGACGCGTATCCAATAACTTCGCAACTTCTTTCGCAGCCCTTACAACGCCGATCATTGCATCTTCCGGCACATCGAATACATAGCTTCCATGATGTTCTTTTGGAATCACAACGGTAAACCCTGGTGTGTTGGGATACGGTGTTAGAAATGCAAGATGCGTCGCATTTTCCCATATCTTATAGCACGGCACTTCTCTTTGTGCAATCTTACAGAAAATACAGTCATCTTGCATAGTAGTCGGAATGAGTCCTACCTTATAAATGCTCGCAGAAATCCGCGGAATTTATAGCATCGGACTCAAAAAATTGAGCACGGAAACCGATGCTACCTCAAGGATTTGCTAATCCTTGATGGCCTTCAAGAATGCAACTGTCAGCATTCTTGAGGTATTCGGGGAACATAACAACAACGCTCAATTATTTATGTTCCACGCTATATTACATTTTTAAGGGAAGTTGTCAGCAAGAAACCTACGGTTTCTTACGAGTGGACCCGCCGCCCACGCAGAACTTCTGTCCAAACCAATCATCAATAGCTAATGATTATTTGCCTGCCTTATTTATCAACGACGTACATGTATTTATAACTTTCGATTACTTCAAAGAATTTTTCTTCAGCTAACTTTTTCTTCATTAAGGATATAATAAGCTCCTCTGAACGAACCGACTTTTTTAATATATTCAAAATTGAGTAGTTCATTGATGTCTAATCGTGCGGTGCCAAGAGAGACTTTATTCAGTTTTTGATACATTGTAGTTTTAATGGATTTGTTTTTCTTCAAAAATTCGATAACTCTCACCTGTCTTTCGTTAAGGTCCTTAAAGGCAAGGATGGGTTTGAGGTCGCTCTTTGTGTTTCTCAGAACTACTCTAAAGAAGTGTTCATAAATTCCAAATTCAGGATCAGACAAACCGATTTCCCTCATCCCGTTAATCATTCTTGGTACACCGGATCCTAACCCTTCTACATATCCATAATCCCTAAGAATCCTATAGATAAGCGGATTCCTCTGAACAGACAAAGTTCCGAAGAGTTCTTTCGGCAATCCCGATGGCAGAGAGCCAGGGTTAGTGATTTCTATGCGATCGCTAAAAATATAGATCTGTACAGCGTCCTTACTGAAATAATCTCTATGAGCTACAGCATTAACAATAGCCTCCCGAACAACGTTGAGAGGATATTGATATTTCTCTTCCCTTCTTGCTTTATCTGTAATCTCCAAAGATTTTGAGATATTATCCTTAACAAAAGATAAAGCCTTTTCTATCGATTGTGTCAAATCGGTTTGCAGCAACTGATGCGATAGTATTTTTACAGGATCTTTTCCATCAAAACGGACGAGCTTTAGTTCTATCTGAGGATTAAATATGATAGGATCTTTAGCGAAGAAAAGAAGAGCGGCGTTTTTTATTTTCAAAGCCTCATTTTTACTTGCCAGATTCATATTGATCAGAAAGTCTTCTACGGAACGGTTCTTAAGAAAATCGCCTTGTTTGCGCAATTCTAGATACTCCTTAATCTTCTCCTTGTCCAAATCGGTAACTGTAGCGTTGCTATGCGTTTCATCAAAGCATAAGATTTGCTTAGCCCTAAGAAAATCAACCATTTGGTTTCCTTCGATTCTCTTCAATGTACTTCCTATTTTAGCCCAAATGACGCCCTGAAACGTGTGGAACGTATTATCTATTGCCCGTTGGAGAATAACAACGATAACTCTTTTATTCTTAATCTCATGCAATTCGATAGACGGCAAAATCGGAGGAGATACTGCTTGCGCTGCAGCCGATATTTTCTGCTGAATGACATCTGTATTGTCATTTATCCCAATAACTTCTTTTTTCGGGCTTACTCCTATGATGATAACTCCTCCCAAAGTATTCGAAAGACCACACATGATTTTAGAAAAGTCTTGAGAACTATGAAACGACTGTTTAATTTCAACCTCTTGCGATTCTCCGCTCTGAATAATCTTAATGAGCTGCTCTGTATCCATGGTGTTTAATACTAACTAATAGTAATTGATAGTAAATTGATAGTATTTATAAAGGTTTCTTTCCGTCGTAAAATGGAATTTTACTATCTTAAACTATAAATTACTGTTAAGAACTACTTATGAAAAATTAATAGTCGACTATTCGTTGTTTCAGAAGAAAATATATAATTATAATAAATTAGATTTATATTAGTACATTATTTTTCTGTATCATATATAATAGATAAGTTTATAAACTATAGTTCTATATGTATTTTACCATGTTTGGCAAACCCAAAGAAAAAATGGATAAGAAAACACTCAAAGAAGAGCGGTTTAAGAAAGTCGCAAGTAGAAGAGTTCAGGAGATTTTAAACAAATTAAGGCTTTTAAGAAATTGCGCGAACAAGGCAAATTACTCTTATACCGAAGAACAAGTGAATAAAGTACTTTCTACAATAGACACAGAATGGCGAAAAGCGAAAGCAGTGTTTAATAATTCAAAACCCAAGAAGGAGGAGTTTAGTTTGTAAGATGAATGAGAAAAAGAAGATTATAAGGTTCTTAAAAGCCCTCATGAGCTGCTGATAAAGCTTATTTTCTTTTATTTCTTTAAGCTCCTCAAATTCTCTCTTTAATTTTTCATCTCCAAAAATAACCTCTGACTTCATTTATTCTCTCCAAACAAGATGTTTCTTTTTTAAGTATGACTCGACTCCTTCTGGATCCCAAATCCAGGCAATCTTTCCTTCTTTGTCAACTGCAATTCTCCCCGCGTAAAGTAAATAATCAATGATTACTGAGAATGTTTGATACATCATTTTTTTTGGCAGGCGTTCCCATAATTGTTTTTTTGTATAAGTCCCACTGGTATCATAGATAAGTTTCTCTACCATCAGTACACTATCAAGCCGGGGATAGTGAATTATTTGCTTTATTTCCATGGTTATATGGACTTATATAACTATATAAATCTTACTACTCGCACAAATTCTCCAATCCCTATTGATAGCTAAAAAGTACTCATGGACCCGCCGAGAATCGAACTCGGATCTCGACAATGCGAATGTCGCGTTCTGCCGTTATACTACGGGCCCTAAGTTGGACCCAGGGAGAATTGAACTCCCGCCTCTCGACTGCCAGCCGAGCGTTCTACCACTGAACTATAAGCCCATACTTCCTTAACAATCAAACCCCTTAAAAACCTTAGTCATCTGCCTTTCCCATCACTCAAGCAAAAGCAACAAAGCCCACATAACTCCAATACCAAGCAAGAACGCAATGACTTGCAGTATGGAGCGTCTCAGCCGCGTTTCCTTGTGCAACTCAGGAATCAAGTCACTCCCTGCAATGTAGATAAACCCGCCGACTGCAATCGGAACTAAAACTAACTCGATTTGTTCAACAAGTGTTGCAGCCCAAAGCGCAAGTACTGCTCCAAGCACTGCAGCAAGAGCGGAAATAAAATTAACAATTAATGCACTCTTTCTTGTAAAACCTCCGTGTACCAAAACGCCAAAGTCCCCTATTTCCTGCGGTATTTCATGCAATGCAACTGCGAAGGTGGTCGCAATGCCTGCGGGAATGCTCACGACATAGCTTGCAGCAATAATGATGCCGTCAATGAAATTATGCAGCGCGTCCCCTATTAAGTTCATATATGCAAATGGATGCACGTGCTCCTCACTGATAGGCAAGTGGCAATGCTGCCAGTGAATTATTTTCTCAAGAACAAAGAACATCGCAATGCCTCCGAGAACACCAAGTGAAATTGTCAATGAAAATCCCTGTTCTTCAACAACCTCTGGTAAAAGGTGAATAAAGGCGTCACCAAGCAACGCCCCTGCAGAGAAACTGATGAGATAAATAAGTACGGTCTTTAATCGTTTTGCGTTTATCGTAAGGCTGAAAATACCAATGAATGCCAGTAAGCTGACAGCGAGGACGCTAATAAGTGTATAAAGAATGACGGTCATAGGATACATGACCGTCGGTGATATTTAAAACTACGCCTCTTAGGAAACTCTTTGATCTTATTTGTAAAGATTTCTGACTGAAAGGGTTTCGGGCGAATAACTAAGGGAAATAATATCTTCTACCATTTGCCTGCTCCATCCGCGTTTGAAACGCTGATACTCTGGATACTCTTCTTCGAGCGGCTGTTGAACATTAACTGAAAGTTGCGGTGAGAAATCATAGATTCTCGCGATAGATGATTGGTGAATCTATTTCAAAGGCAACACGGCGCATTATGAAAGAAAAATACAACATCAAGGCAAGATTCAAGTCACTCCATGCTATTGCTTGTGAACATGTTAAGAAAGGCAATAAAACAGTACACTCGTTCTTGCTGATCTTTGTCTCAGCCACAACACCACAAAGTACCCCGCTCACAAGCATACGCAAAAACAAACGATTCATCATCAAAAGCGACTATCTTCTGCTGAAAAAGCATCTCAAATCCACTACAAAAATCCAAAAGATCACCTCACACATATAACAAAAAAGCAAAGTTTATAAATAAAAAGGAACAAAGAAAGATATGCCAGAAGAAATACTCAATGAGTTTAAAGCTTTAGAAGCAGGCTCTGCTTTTATCTCTAAAAACTTTAAGAATCTGCAAAAGCAGTATCCTAATAGATTTATTGCTGTTGAAGATAGCCACATGATAGCAGAAGCCCCCTCTTTTGAAGAAATCTCAGAAAGATTAAAAGAGAAAAATAAAGAGCTTAATAAAGTTATTATTGAATTCATTCCTCAAAAAGGTGAGATTATTCTTTATTAATGATATTCGATCTCGATGTTGAAACACCGGATGCCGGAAGGATATGGATTAACATCGTTTCGAGGCATCCTCACTGCCATGGTACCATCAGAGCCGTCTTTGATACAGGAAGCCCAAGGACTATTCTCTCTGCAAGAGATGTCCTCAGACTTCTCATACCCTTACATAGCCTTGAGCAAGGAGAGCCCATTAAAGGTTTCGGAAGAGGAGGGATTCCATCCAAAAAGATTAAAGAATTCACATTTGCTCTACGTTCTCAGGACAACCTCATTGTACAAATAAAAATGCCAATTCATGTAGCTGATATAGCAACTCTGCAAAAGATGCCTCAAGAATATTATCAACATGCACTGCAAATCCCAACCATTATTGGAATGGACTTTCTAAAACAGGCAGGTTTGAAAACGACAATCGATATTAAAAATTGCAAAGCGTATTTCGAAAAAGAGTAAATTTTCCACGAATCTAGGGTCTTAAAAGATAATCGAAAATCATATATTTCTCACTCATCCTCGTCCCATAATATTATAAATATCTGCTTTCTTTGATGTCTATGGGATACATAAGACAATTTAATGAACTTGATAAAGATGATGCTTCGATAGCGGGTGGAAAAGGTGCATCTCTGGGAGAAATGACAAAGGCGAACCTTCCCATTCCTTCAGGATTTGTTATTGTTGCTCAAGCATTCGAACAGTTTTTACAAGAGACAGATTTAAACGTTGAAATAGACTCAATTCTACATATAGTAGATCAAGAAAAAATGCATACAGTCGAGAGTGCGTCTGAACAGATTAAAGAGCTTATTTTGCGGGCGCAGATGCCTCGCGAATTAGGAGTTGAGATCATGGCTTCATTCAAAAAGCTCGACACTTCCTATGTAGCAGTTCGTTCTTCAGCTACTTCAGAAGATAGCGCGAACGCCGCGTGGGCAGGACAGCTTGACTCGTATTTGAACACAACTAAGAAAACATTGCTTGAAAACGTCAAACGCTGCTGGGCCTCCCTCTTTACTCCTCGTGCAATTTTTTATCGCTTTGAAAAATGTCTTCACCAAGAAAAGATTTCTGTAGCTGTAATCATACAAAAGATGATTGCAAGCGAGGTCTCTGGAATTGCATTTTCCGTGCATCCTGTAACACAAGACTACAATCAGCTCATCATCGAAGCAGGCTACGGTCTTGGAGAGGCAATTGTCTCGGGACAAATTACTCCTGATAGTTATGTGGTAGAGAAAGAGCCGCGGAGGATCATTGATAAAAACCTATCGGAGCAGGAACGCACCCTAGTGCGTGAAGAGAAAGGAGACAATATCTGGATAGAGCTGCCTAAAGAAAAGAGCACTAAGCAAAAGCTTTCAGATACTCAAATACTCAAATTATCTAAACTTATTTTACACATTGAACAGCACTATGGATTTCCGTGTGATATTGAGTGGGCTTTGGAAGATGAAAAATTCTTTATCTTGCAAAGTAGACCCATTACAACACTAAATGCATCGAAAATTCCAAGTGTTGGAGAAAAACTAGAAGTCAATGCAAATACAAACTCCATACAAATACTGAAAAGAAGAAACGAAGATCCTAAAGCAAGCGTTGATCCCTTAAAGTATTTCTTCTTAGAAAATGTTCCTGGAGGATATCCTATGGATGTTGCTTATATTAATCTCTGGCATCTTGCTGGACCAAAACTTGCAGGATTTGATTTTGATGCAGGTTCCATGTTCCTTGTCTTTGAAGATGGCCACTACGAACTGTTTATCGAGAAGGAGTCATGGTTTGGTGCGGCACATAAGATTCTCGAACATATTCTTACGGACGATACGAGAGTGCATGCATGGGAATCTCGTATCAAGAAGTGGATTATAGATATAATGAAAACAAATAAGTATTACTCTCATCTTGACTTCGAGTCGCTTTCTGATCAAGCATTGTTCAAGCAGCTTGATGCAATCATTGATTTCATAAAGCGAAATGGCAAGGAAGATGTGGAAATCGTAACGACAAATTATGGAACGAACTTGATTGCTGAAAAACTGACTGCAACATTACGCGAACTGGGGTTTGATGCTGCAAAAACAGCACCCATTCTATTCCGAGCTTCCGAAGATTTCCCACTGCTCCAATACGAACAAAAAATAGGAGAGCTGGCACTTTTGTGTTATAGGAAGAAAATAACTGCCCTTACAGATGTCATCGCCAAAAAAGATGAGGAAATGAGAGTTGCAATAAATACCCTTCTTAAAAAATATGCTTGGCTTGATGCCAGCATTGTCAATCCTCCAAAATCACAAGAAAGTGTACTACAAGACGTGAATAGCCTCCTTGTGTTTGGTGCACAATTAGAGAAAATCTTACAAGAACGAGAGCAAGAGCAAGAAGCAGGAAGAAACGAGAAAGCAAAGTTGGTCAAAGAGTGTCTTTCAAAAGCATCTTCAGAACAAAAGAGAATTATCAATTTTGCTATAAAGAGCGCGGAACTTGGACGGACAGTCGTTGACGAAATTATGCAATTCATTTATCACAGCCGAAGAGTATATCCTCAACTTGCAAAACGTATAAGTATTTCAGAAATAGATCTTAGACTCCTCTTAAGAGATGAAATATGGGAACATCTACTGAATAAAAAGAAGGTAACTGTTAAAGAGATTGAAGAAAGACGCAGACTCTGTGTATGCTTTCTCGATAATCAGAAAGTTACCGTTTACTCTGGTCAAAAAGCAGATCAACTAAAGCATTCACTCTCTGCACTCAAACAGGGAGACAACTCGCCACTGAAGGGTGAAATTGCATTTAGCAAAGGTATTGTGAAAGGAAGAGCAAGGCTCGTAAAAAACCACGAGGAAATGTCAAAAGTCGAGAAGGGAAACATTCTTGTATCATCGCGAACATATCCCGATCTGCTTCCAGCAATGAAACGATCGATAGCAATTATAGCTGAGCTAGGAGGATTGCTTTCACACGCCGCTATTGTATCTCGCGAGCTTCATATCCCATGTTTGGTAGGAGTAAAAAATGCGATGTCCAAGATTAAAGATGGAGACCTTCTAGAAGTCAACACGGAAAAAGGCACGATTACCATTCTTGACACTGAGAAAATTCATTTGCGCACGCTCCGTGGCTTTAGCCCAGAGTAAGCAAACGAATTTTCGAGGTCTGAAGAACTCAAGGAACCTCTGGGTTTCAACCCAGAGTTCTTCAGAAAAGTAATTAAGCACTGATAATTTTCTGGAGCGCAAGAGGCGTATGCTCGATAATACGCTCGATACTTTTTCTATAGCTATTCCAAACGCTTTGAGGATCGCGTAAATCGACTTCAGCATCTCTTTCTTCAGGATTCCCTGTTGCAAAAACGCTCAATACGTTTATAACAGGCATTCGTTGCCTTCCATAATAAATGCCTCCAGGAGACTTTGTAACGTCATCATATACCTTTCTGTCTACTGCTAAGATATAATCGACATCATCGCGAGGAACCATTTGTTCTGGGCGCCGTTTAGGAGTTCCTTCAACTCTAAGTTCTCTCAAGATTGAATCTCTCTTGTTCATTTCAGATTCTACACAATGAGCCATAGCTTCTATCGCATACTTTTGAGTTTCTTCAGTTCGGCCTTTTTGCAATGCTTGCCGATAAAGATCAAATGAAGAATGATGTAACCCGCTCGCTGTAAAAATAGTCATAGAAGTTTCCATTTCCGCGGGCGTTCGTAGACCCTTGAGCACCGCATCAGTCATTGTTCCACTTGAAGAAAGAACATATTCCTTATCAGCCCCCACACTCTGAAGGTATTGATGACCCACAAGCTCAGCTACGGGAGAACGACCAATATTTCCTTTACAGGTTACTACGATGTGCTTCATGATGATACTCTTCTTAACTTACAAGACTATATAAATATTACTATATAGTAGTTACAAATAAAGGTGAGAACCTCCGCCAAGGCTTGCTACAAGGAGAATTTCAAGTAATATACAAATATATACAATTTCCAGAAAAAGAAATAGAATGATTACTTCACTCTCGTCTCAACAACCTTCCCAGCCTTCGTAAATGCAATCTTTCCAGAAATTAACTTTCTTATTGTCTCAACAAGTTCATTGTTCTTTACGCGAATCTGCTTCGTCGTATCTCGATCACGGATAGTGACGCTCTTATCTTTCAAACTTTCTTCATCAACTGTAATGCAATACGGCGTTCCTACTTCATCCTGCCGCGCATAACGCCTTCCAATGCTTCCCGAAACATCAAACGAAGTTGCAAATTCCTCGCGCAACTCTCGATAAATACGTTCAGCTAATTCCATTCCAGGACCTTTGGAAATCAGAGGAAAAACAGCAGCTTTCATAGGAGCGAGAAATGCAGGCAATTTGAGCACAATGTTCTCGCGTTTTGCGTCAGGAGTATAGGCTTGGCATAAAAGAGCAAGAAAGATACGATCAAGTCCAAATGTTGGCTCAATGACCCGCGGCACCACGCGTTTCTTAGAAGCCTCATCAAACACATCCATCTTCTGTCCCGATTCCTTTTGATGCTGCGTCAAGTCATACTGTCCCCGATTCGCATTCCCTGCAATTTCCTTGCTTCCAAAAGGATATTCATAATCAAGATCAAAGGTTGCAGAAGAATAATGACTAAGTTCTGACTTCATATGTTCGCGGAGTTTAATCTTGTTCGCTATACCCAAATGTTCAAACCACAAAAGTTGCTCGGCAAGCCAGTAGGCATGCCACTCATCCAGCTTCTCTTCCTTGACCATTGCTCCGATTGTTGTTGCCCGCAATGTTTCCTTTCCTTTTTCCTGCACTTCAGCATCCAGCAAACACACCTTCACATTCTTACGCTTTGCGTCAAACAAAGCAGATTTCTTTTCCTCAGGATGAATAAAAAATTCACATTCAGCAATCGTAAATTCCCTATTCCTGAACAAAAAGTCTCTGGGTGCAATCTCATTTCTGAAACATCTCCCTATTTGTACGACACCAAAGGGTAACTGCATGCGTGAAGTTTCCACAATCTGCTTAAAGTCCATAAACATGGCCTGCGCAGTCTCCCCACGTAAATATGCATCAGCAGAATTCAAAGCTCCAACAGAAATCTTAAACATGAGGTTAAATGCGCCTTGAGAAGCAAACTCTCCTCCACAATCAGCACACTTCACTTTCCCAAGTTCCGAAACATCAATCTTCATAGCCTTCTTACATTTCTTGCAAACAACAGCAATATCGCTAAAATTCGCTAAATGCCCCGACGCCTTCCAAGTGCGCGGATGGGAAATAACGCTCGCTTCAATGCCGACAACATCTTCTCTTCGTTGAACAAAAAATTTCCAAAAGTCCTGCTTAAGATTCTGAAAGAGCTCTACTCCCTGAGGACCATAATCCCAAAATCCTGCCAACCCCCCATAAATCTCGCTCGAAGGATATACAAACCCTTTTCGTTTACAGAACGTAGCAAGTTCATCAACAGGTAATGCTTTTGGGCTCATAATGACTTCTGGTTCCCAACCTATTTAAACTTTCTGAGAAGTTCCCGCGCCCAAGACTCCAGAGCACAAAACTCTACCTATTTGATTTTAGCAGCCTGGTCCTTTGAAAGGACTCTCCAGCACTCATGAGTCCCGGCATTAGACTTAGCCACTGCAAAGAATCTTCCACCTTTTTCGACAACTCTGTAAACATCAGTAGAAAACTTGCTCTTTGTCTTCACGTCGTAGAAATCCATTTTCGGTTTTGCCATTGAATAACCTCCGTATCTAAGCCATGGAATCCATCCTTTATAAATCTACAGGCACCCGACCTCTCCTCTCCATTATTGGTAACAGTAGGCCAAAAACGAGGTCTAAAAGGCATTCGACAGCGTGTTGCTTATTCTACAATCGCTTTAATTCTTCTGATATCCAACGTACTCTGAAACGAGATACCTTCTTTGAGCGCGTCCTGAACAAGTCCTATTTCATGCTGTTTTTTATTCAATTCCTGCGGCGTTAAGCATATTAAATCGATATCATATGGCTGATTCCAGAGAAGATATAGTGATTGAGCGCGCTTGAACGATTTTATTTTTTCAAAATCTTTTGATATAATCAAAAGGTCAATATCGCTTGTTTTTTTTGCAGTTCCACGAGCACGACTTCCGAAGAGGATTATTTGTTCTACTTTTACCTTTTTCTTTACTTTCCATATGAACTCTTTTAGAGCAACTATCAGAGCTTTTTTTTGATCCATTCGAGTACCTCCTTTGCTGTCTGAAGCGCCTCTTGCGCATCTGATTCTTCAAATTCTTCTGAAGGAATATTTTCGGCAATGTCCGGATAACGAGTTTGCTGATAGATGGGTTCGAGTAGGGTTATTTTCGTTAAAATTTCTGGAGGAAGCTCTAATTCTTTTGCAAGTCGCGAAATGCTATGAGTTTTTAAGAGCGACGCTTTTTCCTGAATATATAATGCCTTGAGGGCTTTTTCAACTGCCTGCTGGCAAAGAAATGCAGCAACATAGTACTTTCCTGTTGCAAGCGTACTTTGCGCGCTTTCTTCATCTGCCTGCGCTTGTTTCCACCAACGTTCAACTTCTGGTTTCATGCTTTTTTTAAGAATAGTATCTATATAATTGTAGCGCTTAGCTGACAACCGCTTTAATTCTTCTCACACCCGAAGCAACTGCTTCTTCTTTAGTGATTTTAAAAGTGCCGATATCCTTCGTGTTGGATACATGGGGGCCGGTACAAATTTCTTTGGAAAACCACCCTGTTTTTTCTTTTTTGTCTTCGATAGTGTAGACAGAAACGAGTTGGGGGTATTTTGCTCCGAATTCTGCTTGGGCTCCGCTTTCGAGAGCATCCTCAAGGGATATTTCAGAGCGAGTGACCTTAAGCTTAGATTTTATTTTTTCATTTATGAAGTCTTCAATTTTCTTTATTTCTTCGGGAGTGAGCTTGCGGGGGAAGTTGAAGTCAAAGCGAAGGCGTTCGGTGGTGATATTGGATCCTTTTTGCCGGACTTCACTACCGAGCACACGACGCAACGCTTCGTTGAGAAGGTGCGTGGCAGTGTGCAAGCGACGAGTTGCATCTGAGTCATCTGCAAGACCGGACTTGAACATGCCTACACTTGCGGTGCGAGAGAGGTCTTGATGATGGGAAAATTCTTGGTTGTATTCTTCGAGGTCAACTTTGAGTCCGCGCTCTTCTGCTAACTCTTGCGTCATTTCAATGGGGAAGCCGTAACTTTGGAAAAGAAGGAATGCTTCTTTTCCAGGGATGAGCGTTTTAAGGTCTTGCGCTACTTCGGAGAATTTCTTAAGGCCTTTTTCGAGTGTTAGCTGAAAGCGTGATTCTTCCTCATCTAGTTGCTGCGCTATAAATTTGTGATTTCTGTGCAACTCTTGGTAGTCGGGGTAGATGGAGAGAAACGCTTTTGCAACTTTTGCAGCGAATGGCGAAGGTATTTCAAGAAGACGGCTGTAACGGATTGCTCTGCGAATAAGTCTGCGTAAGACATAGCCTTGACCGATATTGCTTGGCTTAGTGGGATGCTCATCACCAAGAATGAATGTTGCTGCCCGAATGTGATCTGCGACGATGCGCATTGCTTTTTCATTACCTTCGTATTTTTTCTTAGAAATACTTTCAATTTCTTTGATAACGGGAGAAAAGATTGATGATTGATAGTTATCTTCAAGGTCGTTGAGGATTGCTAGGGTGCGTTCTAAGCCCATACCTGTGTCCACATTCTTTTGCTGTATTGGTTCATATTTTCCAGAAGTTGTTTTATTGTATTGCATAAAGACATTGTTCCAGATTTCCACCCAATTTTCATCTTCTGGATTGAAGGCTTTCGGTGCTCTCGTTTTAGCTTTCCAGTAGAACATTTCCGTGTCAGGACCACACGGGCCTGTCTTTCCGGCAGGTCCCCACCAGTTATCTTTTTTGGGAAGAAATGCGATGCGTTGGGAAGGGATGCCAAAAGATTGCCAGACTTTAGCCGACTCATCGTCTCGAGGTGCGTCCGCGTCACCTGCGAAAACCGAGAGTGCCAGCTTTTCTTTGGGAATGCCAAGGATTTTCGTGAGGAATTCAAAGGAAAACTTAATTGCGTCTTCTTTAAAATAATCTCCAAGGCTCCAGTTGCCGAGCATTTCGAAAAAGGTGTGGTGCGTTGCGTTTCCGACTTCTTCTATATCTTGAGTGCGGATGCATTTTTGCACGCTGACGAGACGATTGCCCAGTGGGTGTTTTTGACCTAAGAGGAATGGAACGAGGGGATGCATGCCCGCGGTGGTGAAGAGGACTGTGGGATCATTTTCGGGGATGAGTGAAGCGGAAGGGATGTGCCTGTGAGCCTTGCTCTTAAAATATTCTACATATGCATTGATAAGATCTTGGCGGGTCTTTATGGAAAGCATAGGGAGAAGGAGTGGAGAGGGTTAATAAAGATTTATTTTCAGGGTAAGAGCTTAGCTTTCATAAGTTTCCTTGAGGAAACGAAAGATTTAGTGGACCTTACTGCAGCGCCGCAAGCTTCCTCTTAATTTCTTCCACTTCATCCTGAAGTGTTTGATGTTTTTTGTGGGCGGCGTAGTGGGGATGATGGGGATCGTGCTCAGGAGGATGCTCATGATGGCTTGGTTTGGGTAATTTTGGCACCATTGAGGGCTTCGGCAAGAGCTTCTCGAACAGGTCGAGTGATTCTTTAGCTTCGGCAATCTTTGTTTTTAATGCTATTTTGAGCAGCATTTCTTCAGTACGAAGCGTTTTAAATGAGCCATATCGCCTTATGAATGAGATTATATCTAGTTGTGCGTGGAGGAGATTTTTTTCTCCAAATTGGCGTTCGGCAGATTGAATTCGAACATGTTCGGGTCTCATAATTATTACTCGACTTTTTCGAAGATAGTATCAGTGACTTCCTTGATACGGGCTTTGACTGTAGCGAGGTCTTTTTCCCATGCTGCAAGCTCTTGCTCTTCGCGCATCTTCGTTTCTCTGATTTTGTGCAATACTGAATCAATCTCATCGAGTTTGTGGTTTGTGGTTTCTAATGCTTTTTTTGCCGAGTAGAATTTATCTATTTTAACGAAGATGTCTGTGTTTTTTTGGCTTTTTGAAATCCGCGGCATTATGGTAGGCGCGTCTGGCTGCATCTCAACTGCAGGAGAGCGCATTACCATTGGAGTTTTCTCTCGAAATGGTGAGAGCGGAGGGGGCGGGATAGGCTGGCTTGAAAGCATTGACTGTTGAGGCGACCACTCATCTACTTCGACTGTTTTAATTTTTTCTGGTGTCGCTTGAAGCGGCTGACTCACTGACTCTTCGGCACCCTCGTGCGTCACTGCATCTTTAATTGCACTTTGAGAGAATCCACGCTGCATAGGGGAATCGGGGAATGAGGGGAGACCGTGCTTTTCAAGGGGAACACCCTCATCTTCAACATCATCTTCATGGTGAGAGAGAGTGCTATTGTCTACTATTGGAGGCGTAAATTTCATTGGCGGCAAGTCAGGGAGGCTCTTCGCACTCTCTTTTTTATCCCAGAACATATAACTCTTTCTCAAAATTACTTTATATAGATTTATATTAACTATTAAATAGTGACAATTTTTAGAAAAGTTTTTAATACACGGCTGGTAGGAATTGTGATGCAAATAAACCTTCTTAAAAATATTGTTGCTTCTATTGCAGGCACAAGCGCAATCGGCATTGTTGATCTACTCTATAACAAGAAAAATGTCAATGAGTTTCTCATTGCAAAGAAATTAAAGTTGACAATTAATCAAACGAGAAATATTCTTTATAGATTGGCAGATGAAGGGCTTGTAAGCTTTGTGCGAAAAAAAGATACAAAGAAGGGTGGGTGGTACACCTATTATTGGACACTCAATTCAGGCAAGAGCCTCTTAAAGTTTCGCGATAACCTTCATAAGAATATAGAATCATTGCAGCAGCAACTTTCTCAGCGTCGCGACGGTCGATTTTTTGTATGTAAGAATTGTGACATTGAATTTAACGAAGAAGGAGCATTAACGAATAATTATACCTGCCCTGAGTGCGGGCAGGTATTAGAAATAAAGGATATCGGTGCAGAAATTGCTCAGCTTGAGAAAGACATTCTTCGATTGCAGACTTTGCGAGAAACTGTACAAGGGGAAGTCCAAGCAATTTCGGAAAAAGAAATGAAAGCGCGTAAACGTAAACACCAATCGGAATCTCGTAAAAAGAAAAATGAACGTGCTTTACAGAAAAAAGTAAAAGCGCGCGCTGCTCAAACTGCGAAGAAAAAAGTTAAAAAATCGAGCAAGAAAGCTAAGAAATAGTTTATTAAGCATATGTATGTTACCCATCCATACCGATGATTTATCAACGACGAGCTTTACGACGCAGCATCTGGCAACGCATCACGTCTTTGCCTGCAGTTGGAGTTATCTTATTAGTTACTGTTCTTATTTCCGTCATTGCACTCATATGGTGGATTTTCGATCCAACAGCCATTCGGTATTTTGCATTACAACCAAGCTCTATTGCTGCGGGAATGTTCCCTTGGACGATTATTTTGCATGTGTTCGTCCATGGAGGCATACTCCATTTATTTGTCAACATGTTCGTTCTTTTCTCTCTCGGGGGGTTATGCGAACGACTTGTAGGGAAACGTCGTTTCTTTGGCGTGTATTTGGTTGCAGGAATTTTTGCGGGAGCGCTTTCTGTTGCTGCCGCTCTTTTATTTGGTAACGGAATAGGAGTTTCTATTGTAGGCTCTCCTGAGGACTACATGGTGGGGGCGTCTGGGGCAATCTTTGCACTTGCGGGGCTCTTGATGGTGTTACTTCCCCGTTTACGATTCAGCATTATTTTCCTCCCGTTTTTCTCATTTCCTGCTTACGTTATGGTCCCAGCAGTTTTGCTTTTAACTTGGGTAATTAGTATTTTTGCCGGGTGGAACATTGGGAATGTAGCACACTTCGGTGGATTTTTGGTGGGGGCAGGTTATGGATATTATTTACGGCTGAAATACCGGAGAAAAGTTGAATTACTGGAGCGTTACTTCAAATGAGGCGTCAGACAAGACGCATTCGCACGTATGAGCGCGTACACCTCGGATCGTTATATCGAGATGCGGGACGTTACCTTCGCGAGAGCACAGTGTACATTATCGGCGTTATTGTGCTTTTTGCATTAAGCATTTTTTTTGGCTTTGCTTTTCCAACACTCTTTACGCGTTTTGATGACTTGCTTCGTGACATCATTGCTGCAACTAAAGGGCTTTCTGCATTTGATCTTATCGTCTATATTTTCGCTAACAATTTTCAAAGCTCACTCTACGGCATTATTTTTGGAGTTCTCTTCGGCTTATTTCCCGCGGGCGCAGCGATTTTGAATGGAGCGCTCCTAGGATATGTATTACATCTCTCTTGGGGTGTAACGGGCATTAGTGAGTTTTGGCGGTTGCTTCCTCATGGAATATTTGAGTTGCCTGCTGTCTTTATTTCACTTGGTCTCGGAGTCCGTTTAGGAACGTGGGTGTTTGCGAAACGACGCATGGCTGCACTAGCACACCACTTATATCATGGGCTGCTCGTGTTTATTTTAATCGTGGTGCCGTTGCTTATCATTGCAGCAATTATCGAAGGTGTTTTGATTACACGCTTCACCTGATTTTTTCCTTCATGCGTCAGGACTTTTCTTCCAGAAAGTATTAATAACCTTATTCTTGTACTATGTCCATGGATTTACGAAACGAAGGAATGGAGGAGATTGATGCTGAGCGCGAAACGGAAAACAAGCGAAAAGTAGAAGCAGCACTGTTCGTCGCCGGGAGATTTATGAATTTACAAGAACTTGTTGCTCTTACCGATGTAAATCCCCTCATGTTACGTAAAATACTCGGAGATTTAGGTGACCAGTACAAGAATTCAGGTATTGAGATTGTCCAAAAAAATGACTTATGGAAGATGGATGTTGCAGGCGAATACACATGGCTTGTCAATAAACTTGCAACAGGAAGTGCTGAATTTAGCAAAGCGGAACAGGAAACATTGGCAATTATTGCATACAAGCAGCCAATGAAACAATCTGTTTTAGTCAAAATTAGAGGGAACAAGGCGTACGACCACGTGGCAAAATTCTTCGAGATGGGACTTGTCAACAAAAAGAAAGTCGGTCATACATCGGAGTTGACGCTGACTGATGAGTTTCACGAATACTTTAGTGTGCCACGCGGTGAAACTCCATTGCAAGAAGAGAGCGTAGCGAGTGAGTGAACACGATGAACTTAAATCTCATTGAATCGGCGTTTTTCTTTTATATGTTTGTCGGCTTGTACATGCTTAGTTTGTTATTGCTTATTTATATCCCTAATCGGAAGCGGTTGTTTTCTTATCCACCTGGAAAAGCGGTTCCTGTGAGCATCATCATGCCTTGTTACAATGAGTGTGCGTCAATTGGGAAGGCGCTCGAGTCACTTCTTACGTTAAATTATCCTCCGCATCTTCTTGAGATTATTGTTGTTGATGATTGTTCTATCGATAATTCTGCGGAGCTTGTTCGAAGATATGCAAAGAAATACAAAAACGTACGACTGATCGTGAATACATCCAATTCGGGCGGGGCAGCCACGCCAACGAATATTGGCATTAAGGCGGCCCGGTACAAGTATGTGGCGGTTGCTGATGCTGACTCAACGCCTGAACGAGATGCACTCATAAAAATGGTTGGCTTCTTGCAAAGAGAAAAAAATGTTGCTGCAGTCACGTGTGCAGTACTCGCGAAAGAGCCGCGTACGTTCATTCAAAAACTCCAGGCAATTGAATATATAATTATCGCATGGAGCAGGAAACTTCTAGACATGGTCGACTCAGTATATGTAACGCCCGGTCCCTTTGCACTCTATCGCCGCGATGTGCTCTTGCGTGTTGGTCTTTTTGATACAAAGAATATGACACAAGATATCGAAATTGTGTGGAGACTTATGTCCAAAGGATATCAAGCAAGAATGTGCCTCGGGGCAGGAGTGTATTCTGAGACTCCTCTTCGGTTCAGGCAATGGTTTCAACAGCGCGTTCGGTGGAATATCGGAGGAACTCAGTGTTTATTGAGATATAAGAGTCTCTTCTTCCGAAAAGGCATGCTTGGTGCGTTTATCTTGCCCTTTTTCAGCTTCTCACTTTTCTTAGGTCTTTTAGGGCTGGGCATATTTACATATCTTCTTATTAGACGTACTCTCGTATTTTACCTCTCAACTCGCTACTCCCTCTATGCCGATAGCGCGATTATACATCTTCAGGATTTGAACTTAACGCCCTCGATACTCAATTTATTCGGTATTTTTTTATTCATCGCCGGAGCAACATTCACTTTTGCCGGACTTGCTGTTATGAAGAGCAGATACGGCAGTCGACACAACCTTTTTAATATTCTCTTTTATATGATTGTATACTTAACCGTGTATCCTTTCATAATGGTCACTGCGCTCTATCGGCTAGGGCGAGGCACTTACTCATGGTAAACAGCAAACATGCTTTCTGGCAGGCTCTCGTGGTAGCAATTGCAGTCTTTGGCATTGGCCTCGCCGGAGGATTTTTTATTGAAAGCTATCGAGCTGACAGTGTCAAGTTAAGTTTACTGGATTCTGAAATTCGTGTACTTGATGAGCAACTCCGCCAGCGTGTGCTTGAGCAGCACAATGTTAGCTGCACTCTAGCGGAACAAAGTTTATTTGATTTTGCGGATCGTATCTATTTTGAAGCTCAGAAATTAGAGAATTATGACTCATCGAGTAAATTCAGCACTAGTCTTACTATTCTTCATCGTCGATATGACTTATTACGCACTCTGTTGTGGCAGGACAGCATTCGGCTCCGCGAGCGCTGTCCACTCTCATTTCACACCGTCATTTACTTGTATGAGTATTCTCCAGAAGATATAGATATGCGCGCGAGACAGTCTTATTTTTCCCGCATGCTCGTTGAAGTCAAAGAAGACTCGGGAAACGAAATTCTTCTTATTCCTATTGCAACAAATATGAATCTTTCTTCGATTGATGTGCTATTGGAAAATTATGAACTTAAAGAATCTCCTGCAATTTTTATTGATGAGAGATACGCGATTACCACTATTATTACTCGTGATGAACTTGAACGGATTATTTTCTTTAAGAGTACGGATGGTTATACTTCAGAGCCACAAACCATAAAAAGCACAATGACTTGAATATTCTATGTTCCGCGAACAGCAGAGTTCACCTGCAGATGTGAAACAAGAGAAAATGGTTGATGCACTTGATGATGGCGCAATTGTCCGTGTTAGTGAGGGTTATGCTCGAAGAGAGGGGCTTCTTATTTTACGAACGTGGGAACCTCCCCAGACTTTATATCAACGTCAACGCCCCCCCAACGGACCAGGACCTAAAGAGCGTGGCGGCATGGATACGTTTCGGCGACCTTTAAAGAAAGATGATGCAGGTTTACGCGCAACACTCCTTGATAATTTTCATTGGATACTCGGTCAGCGAAGGAAACATATGAATCTAACCCGAAAACAGCTCGCCCAAGCGGTTGGGTCTTCAACATACGAAATCAAGCTTCTTGAAAATGGAGTGTTGCCTGCGAACGATTTTGTTCTTATCAGTGCTCTTGAACGATATTGCAGCATTACCTTACGCAAAGATGGAGTGGTAGCAAGTGCGCCCCCTACCGCTACCTTACGTTCTGCACGACCATTGCGCGAACATCCTTCAACACTATTTGCTACTTCCGACACTCCTCAACCGCAACCAGGAACGAATAAAGATCGCGATTTTTTAAGCAGTGAGGATCTCTTGGGCGGGGGTGTTGATTTGTTGGATGAATATGATGAGAAACTTTAGAGAATTTTTGATGTAGGTTGAGTATCTCCGATGAGTTTTAACCCTCTCTAAATGAAAATCAACGTTCTAACCATCATTACCGAGCGTATCCTCGATAATTATTCCCTTTGTTATTAACGCTTGTGGAAATCCTCGGAATTTATTCCGTGGTTTTGTTAGTGAGGATTTCCCCGGCGGTGTCAAGAACTCCCTTTAGTTTTTTGAGTTCTTGAGCACTCTCGAGAATCCCAGAAAACGAGAGGATTCTCGAAGTCACAAAACCACAAACAAGCCTCGGCTTTCAAGCCGAGGTTAAAAACCCGAAGGGTTTTGTGACTTAACACGAACTATTGAGATGTACTTGGCTAAATTCTGAGTGCCCTTTATAAGTATCGGAGATACTCAGGTTTTCGAAAGCTTTATAAACGAGATAAACCCGATTGCTGTATATGAACATTAGTGTCGAGGAACAAGATAAGACACATGCAGAAATTAAGCTGGATAACATAACTGTTGCCGAGATTTTGCGCATTTATTTGGTTGGCAGTGGCGTTGATTTTGTAGCATGGCGGCGCGAACATCCTTCAAAGCCGGTTGTCTTAAAGATTACTTCTGAAAAGGGTGTTGGCAAGTCAGTAACTGCGGCAGTAGGCGCATTAAAGAAAGACCTTGAAAGTCTCCGCGCCGGGCTAAAGAAGTAAATTTCTAAAGGGAAGAGGAAAGAGAGAGCCAAATAGGAAACCAAGGCGGCAGGTTTATTAAGGCAGGCAACAGGGTGAATAAAGGAGGTGTAAAATGGGTTGTAATTGCAAGTGGACTGAAATTGTTTTTGGAGTTGTCATCTTTGTGCTGGCAGTGTGGCCTCAACTTTTCGGAGCAATGGTTTCTAAATGGGTTGTCGGCATTGCTGCAGTGCTGCTTGTTTTTCATGCTTTGACGTGCAAGAATTGCGGCGCATGTGGGCCAAACATGAAGCCAGCTAAGAAGAGATAGGGAGGCGTTTATTTTCTGTTTAGCTTTTCTTCCTTGTATTTTCTGTCTGCCTCTTTGGCGGAGATTTCTTTTGAGTAGTATTCAACAAGCTCCATTTTTCCTTCTTTCAGTGCTTTTTCCTGCTTTAGTTTGTGAATGTTTATCTGATGAGCGAGGGATTCAATTCCTTTCTGGAGCCTCTTTTTTCTTTTTGGCAATTGAGTTTACCTCCTTTTCCAATAGGAACAAAAGCTTTTCAGCTTTATTAATTTCAGGTCGGACTCTTACTTTTTTATTTTCACGAACGCTTGTGTAAACTTCATAAATCTTCCTATATTCCTTCTCTGAAATTTTGGACTCTTTTAGGACCCAATCTTTAAATGAGCTATTGAAATACTGTAAATTGGATATAAGGCATTTTATTACGAATATCCCGCGCAGTCTGAGAATTAGTGAATATGCTACAGAGGAAGACTTGAGAGATTGTCCTTCTTTTTTATCTAACTTCATGAATTTCTTATCAATATTTATGATTCTTTTACATTCTTCCAAGAAGACTTTCCAAGGATTTGGCGGCAAGGGAAAACCAGCTAATTCTTTTAGGAGCAAGGTGTTTAGAATTACTTTTGCCTCTTTTAGCCTAGGAATTATCACGATTGGATTATATTTTAGCATATTTCTTATACCTTCAAGCGTATGAATTTCTATATTGTATTTACCAGAGGATAGACTTTTCTTGGTACTATTTGATATAGCCAAGACATCTATGTCTGAGGTCTTACTTTCTTCTCCGCGTGCGTAACTACCTACAAGATATATTCCAATCAAGTCGTGAAAGTATGGAGCGAGCATTTCTAAGGTCTCTTTTCTTATGTCTTCTGAGCGGTCTATTAGCTCTATCCTTACTTGCTTGCCCAGCCATTCTTTTGGGACAGGAATGCCTCCGCTGTTCCCCCATTTCCTTACTTGCCTTAACTCTTGTATTTCCATGTTTAAACAATGTTTAAACATTATTTAAACTTTGCGTTTGATGAAGTCTCTCCAGAAGGCAGGTTTTTATAGTGTTTTTTATTTAATAATGAATGGGAAAAGTTTCTGCAGGCAGTAATGACCTCTACAAACCTTTAACAAAGGTTTCTAGGAGTTCCAAACTTACTCTTGGAGGTCATAATGCCTAAAGTCAGTGCAGGCAGTAATGACCTCTACAAACCTTTAACAAAGGTTTCTAGGAGTTCCAAACTTACTCTTGGAGGTCATAATGCCTAAAGTCAGTGCAGGCAGTAATGACCTCAATCGCTGGCTTGGGGGCGGATACGAGAGCGATGTTATCACTGTATTGTATGGCGATTCGGGAAGCGGCAAGACCAATTTTTGCTTGCTTGCTGCGGTTTCTCAAGCGATCACCGGACATAAAGTAATTTATATGGACAGTGAAGGAGGATTTAGCGTTGAAAGGATCAAGCAAATGGCGGGCGAAGCGCATGAAGAGGTCTTAGGCAACATTTTCTTGCTTTCACCTACTAATTTCCAGGAGCAAAAACGAGCTTTTGAACAACTCTTGATATACCTGAAAAAAGGAATCAGCCTCATCATTGTAGATGGCATGACTATTTTATATCGCCTCGATTTTGCAAGCGCGCGTACAAAGGATCAAGAAGCGATTCAAAAAGTGAATGCAGACCTTGTACACCAATTACAGACGTTAGCAGAAATTGCACGAAAGCAACATATTCCTGTCGTGATTACTAATCAAACTTACTCTTGGGAACAAACCTCACACATGGTGGGCGGTGATATTGTACGCTATTGGGGGAAATGCCATATAGAACTGGTGCATGACAGGGGGAAACGAAGTGCGCATTTGAGAAAGCACCGCAGTTTACCTGAAAGCTCACTGCCCTTTTACATCGCTAATGAAGGTATTAAGAAACGAGGATGGATTTAAGAATGAATGATGTTCTACGAGCGTTCAATAAAACCTAAATATGTGAGCGGCGTTGACAACAGGAATCTTTAAATATAAAGCAGTCATGAAGGAAGAATGGTGAAGAGAAAGAGGACGAGAGCAGTTGATTATGTGTGGCTCATCTTTTTCATCGTTATCTTGCTTTTGGGGACATATTTTGCGCTTCTCTATTTTGGGGTGATTACTGGTCATGATGTTAGTAATGCTGGTTGCATTGATACAGATGGAGGATTAAATTTCGGGAAGCAAGGAACAGTCAGCATTACTGGAGGGGCTTCCAACGCTGATGGGTGTCCTACATCTACCTCTCTTTATGAATATTATTGCGATAATGATGGACAATCGCATTATCAATCTTATACATGTCTACAGGGATGCCTCAATGGTGCATGCACCGGTGTTGCGCCTTCATTGGGATCTATCACGCTTGCAGTTGCCAAAGCAGGAACTACAAATCATATTCCTAATGCACAGGTGCGTCTTGAACAGGGGAGTAGCTCACACGTTCTCACTGGATCGACTGGTAGTAATTATCATTTTGCCAACATTCCTGCAGGAACTTATCTACTCTCTGTGAATGCACCAGGTTATGCTTTATACACTGAAAGTAATGTGCTTGTTCCGGCAGATTCAAGTCGTACTCAAGATGCATTTCTTTTGCCCTCTGCTGGTGGAAATGCTTATTGGAAATTTGACGAATCTTCATGGCCACAGGGAAGCGCGAGCGTTCTTGACTTATTAGGGACCAGTAATGGAACACCGCAGGGAAGCGTGACTACGGTTGCGCAAGGAGTTGGTGGGCGCGCAGGATATTTCGACGGTGCGGATGATGTTGTTGCAGTAAATGGATATGCTGTAAGTACTGGGGGACCGGTAAGCGTCATGTTCTGGATGCGCGTGAATGCAAGCGAGGTTAAGGATGCGGGAGTGTTTGGCTTAGGAAACGGCGATACCAACCGATTCAATGCGTACTTGTGGAGTGATCCTAAGAAGTTGTATTGGGATTATGGCAATTCCTTAGATACGGAAGGCAGAATCAGCGTTGATTACGCGCCGTACTATGGGAACTGGACTCATGTTGCTCTTGTGTCTGGAGGAAACGGCGGCACAATAAAGGCAATTTATTTGAATGGAAAAGTGGTTGCAAGCGCGAGCGCTTCCGACGGACCGGATGTTGCTCTGAACGAGTTGACACTTGGCATGAGCAAGGATACATCTGGAGGCACGGTACGCACAAACTTCTTCAAAGGCATGCTGGACAATATCAATATCAGCGCTCGTGTTGCAAGTGCCGACGAGATTAAGAGCATTTATGAACGTGAACGCCGCACACTCGTGAGCGCGGAAAGCCTTGGATTGATTGGTGAATGGAAGTTTGAAGAAAGCGTGAGTGCAGATGTAGCGGCAATGAGAGATACATTCGGTAGTACGGCAGGAAAAGCTAAGGAGGGTGTGATAAACGTTCCAGGTAAAGTTGGGCGTGCTTTCTCGTTTGATGGCGTTGATGATGAAATTATCGTACCAAACAGCATCTTGCTTTCGCCACGCGGACCGTTTGCCGTCAGTGGGTGGTTTAAAGCGGGAAATCTTATTTCAGGTGATCCAATGGTCAGTTGGGTGAGCAAACGAGATGCCTTTGTTTTTGGTCCTCACAAAGACGGCTCGGTCGGGTTCCATCTTTATCTGAGTGCAGACGGTACGACGTATGTTTGGAAAAATGTGACTGCTCCTGCTGGTTCTGTTAAAGAAGGCGAATGGCAGTATTGGACTGCCGTGTACAATGGAACGCATCTTGTTCTTTTCTTAAACGGGAGCGAAGTTAGAAACATAACAGCAAGTGGTGTTTTGCCTGCAAGCCGAGATTTGTATATTGGCCATGATTTCACCGGCGGGCCTGAAAAACGGTTCTTTAACGGAGCAATTGATGAGCTGCAGCTGTATGATCGGGCACTTTCACCAAGCGATGTAGATGGGCTTTTTAAGACACAGCTTGTTCTTGCTGCAGCAACACCTGTTATTCCGAGTGACATCGGCGCTTGTGGGACGATTGATAAAGCAGGATCGTACCTGCTCACGCGATCTTTGACTTCGAGTGGGACGTGCATTACTATTACCAGTGACAATGTTGTATTTGACGGACAGGGTCATACTATCGGCGTTGCTGAGACAACTGCAGATCCTCTGGCAGGTTCAAGCGTTTCGACTCACGGAATTGTCGTACGCGACCGTGTGAATGTGACAATAAAGAACGTGCGAGTAGAAGGGTTTTCAACGGGAGTTTTATTGCACCGAGCTCATCGTGCTGTTCTTGATGGAGTGAGTATTCTCCAAAGCGAATTCCGAGGGTTGCACCTGAATGAAACACGCAGCGCATTCGTTACAGGGGGGAGTATTGAACATGGGTTGACAGGTATCTTGTTTGAACGAAGCAACCATAGCGTTATGAATCGCATCGCAATACGCTCGCAAGGAGCGCATGGTGTGTTCTTTGGCAGTTACTCTATGAATAATAACTTGACTCGCATGACGTTTAGAAGCAACGGTCTCGCGAATTATGCCAATGATTCGACGAGCAAAAACAACTACGTCAGTTTAGCGAGTGATGATGAAGATAATAAAGTCACGACTCCTGTTGTTATTCAGCCCACGGTACTTGCTACAGGATATATGAAGGCATTGAGCGTTGGAGAGAATTTGCTGTTTAGAGTCAATACTACAACGCACAATTTGACTATTACCAGTTTCACGGCGGGAAAGATAACGCTAACTATCAGCGGCATTCAGGGTCCTATTACGCTCAGTACGAGTGAAACGAAATCACTTGACTTAAACGGCAATGGCCGCGCAGATTTGAATGTGACGTTTGTTCAAGTCACCAATAACAAACCAGTTATCAAGCTTTTAACGATTAGTGAGTCTGCAGTCGTTGGCGGTGGCGGAACAGGCGGCGGCAGTGGAGGGGGCGGGTCAATCACTACTAATCTCACGAATGCAAGCAAACTTGACGATAAGAAGAGTGCAGGATGGGATACACAGACAATGATTATCGTGATCGTCGCATTAATCATCTTTATCATTTTTGTGATAATTGCGATTATTTATGCAGTGAAGCATCAGAATACGGAGCGAAATAATGAGTTTTATCGGCCCGAGCCGCATTCTTCACTCTTGCAGCCGTCGTTTGGCGGGTAGGAATTGATAGAGAGTTCATCGTAAAACGATGACCGTTTTGTTTATATACTTTTGCGGCATGAGAACATGTATGAAGTATGTTTCCTTAGTTGAAGTATATGAACGCCTGGCTGCAACTCCTAAACATAGTGAAAAAGTCGAGGTCTTGTCCGTGTGTCTTCAGGAGTTTCATCGTACTAAACACTACGAGTGGATCTATTTGTTGCGGGGAAAAGTGCTGCCGGATTATGATACACGTGAGTATGGCATTTCACAGCAACTTTTGATTAAGGCAATTGCACATGCGTTTGGAATATCTACTGATACAATCGTACAACGGTATAAAAAACTCGGGGATTTAGGAGATATTGCTGCTGAATTTGTTGATCATAGGAAGCAGAAAGCGCTCTTCTCAACGCCATTGACTATTACAAAAGTGTTTGATACTTTAAAAAAACTTTTGACAATTTCCGGAGCTGGTGCAGTCGAAAAGAAAGTAACTTTTGTAACTGAATTGCTGGGGGCGGCAACGGCGCGAGAAGCACGGTATGTTATACGAACAGTGCTGCAGGATTTGCGCGTCGGGGTTGCTGATGCGTTGCTCGTTGAGGCGCTCGCCCATACATTTTTTGCAGGAGACAAAGCGATGAACGAACAATTAACTGAAACATATG
>CAZCXX010000004.1:0-34137 GCA_964502865.1 Candidatus Woesearchaeota archaeon
GAATTACTCTGGGCTAAAGCCACGGAGCGTGCGCAAATGAATTTTCTCAGTGTCAATGACTTGCAATCGGTCGGGTATTCTCTCCTTATTGGCGCTTCAAACAAACGTTTTCTCGGTACTATCGTTGGCAGTGAAGCGATCAAAGATCGCCACGAAGGGACACTTACCATTACTGCACTGGCAGCACTTCACGGTATTGGGTATGTGCGCGTCCACGATGTTCGTTCAAATGTGCGCGTTGTAAGAACCATTGATGCAATCAGCGCCACACTATAGAGAGCTTTGATTAACCCCTATTTTTCCACAATTTCTTGTGTATTGGTACGAAGGTAATTCAAAAGTCTATTCTTTATAGCAGACGACATAAGTTTCTCCCCATGTTGTCGTCTGCTATTAGGGGAAGGACTTAGGTCTTCCACTATATATCGGTACAGCCGATACTTTATATGAAAAGTTACTTTCTCTTAAGAATAAATAGGGATATGTGTCCCACACCCCCAGACATGTAAACATTTAAATCCCCTTTCCACTCAACTTAAGTGATGGTCTTAACCACAAAAGAAGCAAAAATCCTTTATTCTATCAAAATTGGCTCTGAGAACGACCCGACGAAACCAGAATTCCCTCCGCATGATCCAAAATTCCCCGCGACACCGACTTACCAGATAAAGGTCCCGGGGTTCTCTAATGTCTGGTTGAAAGATGAAAGCCAGAATCCAACAGGCACGCACAAAGATCGCATGGCATGGGAGATGGTCGTCACGTACCGAGACTTCGTGCTCGCGAAGAAGGACGGTTTAGTGAATGAAAAACTTCCCCAGATGTCAATAATCACTTCAGGGTCCGCAGGCATTGCAATCCAGACAATGTTGCGTCGTTTCGGCCTTCCCGACCTTAAGGTACTCGTCGATATCGACCTTCCAGAGAATGTGGTGCATGCGCTAGAACGGGCAGGCTGCGAAGTATACAAAGCAGACCTTTCACGCAAGCCACTGAACTGGAAAGAGATCCTTGAATTGACGGGCAATCCCGATGGTATCGACGTGACATCCAATGAGGCGCTCGATCCTCTGACGAGATACTATGATTGGATGAGCTATGAGATCATTAACCAATCACCTGATTTTTGCTTCATCCCCTTCGGCACAGGAAACCTCTACGAGAATGTCCTAAAAATCAACAAGCGCGAAATCCTTTCTGTGACCCGTGATCCTCGCTTTTCCGGTGATGTGAAATCACTCCGTAATTGTTCGTTCATCGGCGCGACGGTAAATGATCCAAAGAGCAAGGCAGACAAACTCTATGCACCGCATCGGCCATTTACGATCTTTGACGAGCAATGGCTGCGGGTGTATTTATTGAGCGGCGCGTGCGGGCAGCACTCAAACGTTCATATCATACAGGAGAAATACCTCGATCAGGCAATAGTAATCTCGGAAGAGAACAAAGTTGAGTGCGAACCATCTGGTATTGCCTCTCTTGGCATGCTTCTCCAGCTCCGCGAGCGCATACCCAAGAACGCGAAGATCCTGATTGTCAATACTGGCAAGACGAAATATCTGGATTAAGAATCCTTTGACATGACCAGGGGGCATCAGGGAACAAAAGTATTCCATTGAGGAGAATATATCGAACTGTCTGACATCGAAGATACAGATGATTCATTCTGCAAGCTCGAGAGTGATCTGCTTTATGAGCTCGACAAGTATAGAGAGATAGATGCTCGATTCGATGATGAAGTAATTTTTCGTCTCACGCGCCAGATACTTGATTTTCACTGTGTTTTTCAAGCAACGCTCATAGAGGTTTGAGAGTGATGAAGCGTCCTTGTAGCGCAGGTTGCTCAGGAGCGACTCATAGTCGGATTTCAGGGAATCCAATACCTCCCTAAAGTGTGCAGCATCTTTTTTCGTATGCTCGATAAAGAGCATGACATTACTCAAGGCGTGCAATGAGAACATCATCTGATAAAATGACGTCGCGACCACCTTATCTTTCGTCAGCTGGTGATAGGTCGTCTGAATCGTCCTGATATATTCAGGATGTTCGATCGCCCGCAAAATCGTCTTCCTGGCAAGCAGATAGATACGATTGTTTTGTTCCACTAATTCTTGCAACTCGTTGATTTCATCCTTGGACAATCCTTCTTTCTTGAATTTGCCGATGAGCTTGAACATCTCGCCAATGCCGAGCGTCATCTTTCGGATGAGGGCGCGGGGCGAAAGACCATCATCGTTGGTCGTGAAATTTTTGATGATAATGTTCTTTTTGCTCTGTTCGATAATTTCCAGCCCGATGCAGTCTTGAACGATTGCTTTTATCCTAAGCAGATGCACTGGAATCGAGGAGCCTTCAATAATGATGTTCTGGTATGATTGTATATAATTTTGGAATATTTCATAGATGATCTTTTCGGCACTCTTTCCGTCAATGTTCAACGTTTTCGTTGATTCACCGCCTGGCTTTTCATGCTCACGTTTGGCGATGACGAGATCACCGACTTCGTTCTCCTCGACGAGGACAGTACTCCCTTTTTCAAGCTTGTTCTTGTTTACCCAAGCTATCGGCAGTGAGACGATGAAACTCGAGTTCCCTGACTTAACAATACGCCGTTCTTCCACAAATATATACTACCTATATCAGTATAAAAATATATCGATTAACTATATTTATGGACTAATTCATTCAATAGTATGCCAGCTGTGAACTATGCAGGAGGGTACCCTGGGGTGTGGGTCGCACGCAAGACAGAGGTGTCACCAGTTTCTATGGATAAAAGGTGGGGTGATCGATATCGTGAGAAGGCCGTGATACAGATGCTCTGCGAATTGCTTGGCTATGATGAAGGGAGGATGTATTATCTACTGCTGACTGTTCAGGACACAAAACTTGACCATGAATTTAGCCGTAGTAAGCGCTACCGTGTTACTAATGCATTGTTCAAGGCGGGCATGATGGGAAAGGTGAAGTACGTGGATAAGAACGCGTTTCAATATGTGGTGCTTCCCGCATCAATCCTTCATTTAATTTCCACAGATTCTGATCTCATTGTGTTTCTGGAAAAACTCTATGTGCGCCACTACTCGCATCTTTTCAGCAAAACATTTTCACAATGGATGCTCAAGGATGAGCGAGGTCTGATCATCTTCATGCTGAAGTATATCATGCGGGATCATGCGCATCTCGTGAGCGATGATTCTCACGCATTCGATACGGCAGGAGTTGACACCAGTAAAATTACTCTAAAGCGCGCAGTCAACGGCGTACGGAGGAAATTCGGCATCATTGATGGGAGTACTGCATTTGATTTTTCCCTGTTTGCCGAGCACGATTCTCACGCGGCAATCGGTTACATCGCGCGTGCAATCCCTGACAAGGAATCCTGCAAGGTCTCGCTCATCGAGCGCGAGCTAGCAGAGTTCTAAAGAACCCAAAGACAAAGATTCTCGGCAAAAAATAAATACACTCACTATAACAGTCTTCCGACAAACAGAGACGGTACTCCTAATAGCATGGATTTTTTGATGCTTCCCAACAGAGAGTGTATTTCATCCAGTCTCACATTTGAGATAATTGCATTCTTGAAGCATTGATTAAAATACTGTCTGCCGCTCGCTGGATGATGAAACGAATAAACGTAGGTCTGATTGGGTATGGCTCCGTGGGAAGCGGATTCACGGAGTATTTCTACAAGTCAAACAACGCCAATCTAGAGCAATTCAATCTTGCTGCTATTGGGATAAAGGATATAAAGAAGGAACGGGACTTCCCCATGACAAAAATCACAACAAATTCTCTCTATGACATCATTAGAAACGCAAGCATCGATATCGTGGTGGATACCGTCGGTGGCGATGAGGAATCAAACCAGTGTTCCTTTGAGTTCATGGAAGCGGCGCTCAAGCACGGAAAGCATGTCATCACTGCAAACAAGAGTACTCTCGCGCAGCACTTGCCCTATCTCGTTGGTCTTGCAGAACAACATCAGGTAAATCTCGAATATGAGGCCTCAGTCTGTGGGAGCATCCCGATTGTGCAGTCTATGAAGGATTACTACATCAATGACAAAATCACGAAGATTATCGGCATCCTCAATGGAACATCAAATTATATCTTGACGCAGATGCAAAAATGGAAATCATATGCTGAAGCACTTGCCGAAGCAAGGCAACTCCGCATTGCTGAAGCAGATTCGTCCGCAGATGTTAATGGGAAAGATGTTGCTGACAAGCTCGCTATTCTGGCAATGCTCGCCTTCGGCATACCACTCTCTCCAAAAGATATTACCATCGAAGGTATTGAATACCTTGACAAAGACGATTTCTTCTATGTGCGCGACAACCTTCGCTTGCGGACAGGCAAGGAACACACGATTAAGCTGCTAGGAATTGCAGAACTACGCGAGACCATGCTCGACCTCCGTGTACATCCAGCATATATCAGGGCAGATCACCCACTGTATGGTGTCGATGACACTCTGAATGCAGTGTGTATCACTGGAAAATATGGTACAGTCAGTGTCCTTAAAGGGGTCGGCGCAGGTTCATTGCCGACAGGGTTTGCAGTTGCTTCTGATCTCATACGTGTTGGGAAGAAAATACAGCGAGGCATTGTCGAGAATTTTGTCCCGCGCGCACCGCCAAAAGAGGCACTCGCGCTTGAGCATCGTCTGGTTGGTGAACACCGGATGACTGTAGGCTACATCAAATCAGATTCGCCAGAACACAAAGTGGGCATTCTTGCGCAAAAATCAACCATTCTCGCAAAACACGGTATCAGCATCAAAGATTGGTTCAATTTCGTCGAGCGGGAGACCGGCGACCCTGAAGAAATCATCCCAGATATCTTCCTCATTGAAAAAGCGCGCGAGAATGCAATCACTGCAGCGCTTGATGATTTCGCCAAACAAGAGATCTGCGCATCAGGTAAAGTTACATATCTCCGCGAAGACGACACGACAACAAGAACGAGAAAGTAGAAATTTGTTATATAAATAACGTAAAATTATTAAAACCTCATCCCTCAATCAATCCATGAAACCTTCATCAGGACACACATTGGTAAAAGCACGCCTCGAAAAGCTTGAGTGCATGCGAAAGCACGGTATTAATCCGTATCCCTACCGATACGGCTCACGCATACACACCGCTACGCTCAAGATTCAGTATGAAGCTGGCACGCTCACTCAAATCCAGCATCGTATTGCCGGTCGTCTTGAATCTTATCGGGATCATGGGAAAAGCGCATTCGGCGAGATACATGATGAATCCGGAGGAGTGCAAATCTATTTTGACAAAGGGGCTTTATCAGATCGTGCTCGCACACTACTCGACCTGCTCGACCTTGGTGATTTCCTCGGGGTTGAAGGAGCGATGTTCACCACACGCCGGGGGGAAGCGACCCTACGCGTGCAGGATTATCAGGTATTAGCGAAAGCGATTCGCCCGTTGCCTGACAAATGGCACGGATTGCAAGATCCTGAGCTAAAGTACCGTCGAAGAAGTGAATACCTTGTGACAAATCCTGACGAACGTGAGCATTTCAGGAAGCGGAGCAAGGCAATCACTGCGATGCGTGAGTTTCTCGATGCTCAGGGTTTTCTCGAAGTCGAAACTCCTTTGATTCAGCCCATTTACGGGGGAGCTTCAGCGCGACCATTCACAACGCAGGTAAACGCATTAGGGGAAGAATACTACCTGTCCATATCGCCCGAGATTTATTTGAAGCGCCTTATTGCGGGCGGGTTTGAGCGCGTCTACACCATCTGCAAGAATTTCAGAAATGAAGGCATTGATCGCACTCATAACCCTGAGTTCACAATGATGGAATGCTATCAGTCATATGCAGACTATACCGACATGATGGAACTGACGGAGAACCTCTATGCGCATATATTCACGAAGGTGCGCGGAACTACCAAAATCACTTATCAAGACCCAGAGTCTCAGGCAGGAATGGTCGAAATCAATCTCACTCCACCCTGGCGCCGAATCACCATGCTCGACGCAGTCAACGAGTACGCAGGCATAGATGCCTGCATGCTCTCGGAAAAAGAATTACGCGACCGGATTTCCCGTATTGAAGATAAAGAATTCTTCAACAAGACAGTGCCGCGCGATCACCTAGAACGCTGGAGCTGGGGAGAACTTGTCCAAGCTCTCTTTGGCTATTATGTGGAACACAAGTTGATCCAACCAACGTTTGTCATCGATCATCCGCGTGAGTCTACACCTCTCTGCAAGATACACCGGACTGACGAACGTTTGATCGAGCGCTTCGAACCTTTCATTTATGGCTGGGAAATCGGAAACGCATATTCTGAGCTCAACGATCCGGTGAGGCAGCGTACACTCCTTGAAAAGCAACGTGCGCAGAGCACGAATGACGAGATTCCTGATGTGCTAGATGAGGAATTTCTGCGCGCAATTGAGATAGGTATTCCTCCAACCGGCGGTCTCGGCCTCGGCATTGACCGCCTCGCGATGATTTTAACGAACGCCTATGCAATCAAAGATGTTATCTTTTTTCCACTCATGCGCTGCTCGCAGGATGGTCACGATGACGACTGAATCGCATACTTTCAAGGCGAATCCAATCACCGAGGAACAGGATGTCCCAGATCATGTCCCGGGCATGACCAGTTCGATTGGTGCACTCTGGCCTCCCCAGAAAACATCATTCAATCGCATCAAAGGATTCTATACTCCTTCAGTCATCGCGACTGCGTCGCAGTTTGAAAAGTTCTTTCAAAACTTTTTAGACATCTGCGCACGCGCATCCAGCCATCCACATGAGACTAGTAGAGTAAGTATCCGTGCGATTGTTGCCCGCCATGTCCTTGCAGAAAGACATCCCTTGCTTGAGCGCTCGCTCGAGGCAATTTTTGACCTTGATGGCTCGCCCCAGTTTGCGGGCAACGCGCTCATCTATTTTGGATGCAATCACGCATCACGATCATCGTTGGTTGATGAACTTGCTCAATATCGTAAGAATCTCGTATCAGCACTGCGAGTTTTCCCGCACCCCCCGGTGAGGCTGGTGCAACGGGCGTTCGATCAAGGCTACACGCTACAGATCATTAAGTATGGTGCTACATCACCCGAGCAACGCGCACAGACGCTGCACCAAATGGCAGATCTCTATACGAGGTTCGGGTGGAAAACGCCCGATGTTGAAGATATCTTGAAGAACCCTAATAATATCATTGCGGTTGCCGAGACAGGGGGATCCATCGTTTCAGCAGGCATTGCCGAAATGGCCAAAGTACAGATTGGAAACAGATCATTACATATGGCTGAGATCACAGAAGCGGCAACGCGGGAAGAGCACGCCTGCCAGGGACTCTACACCGCAGTCTCAACGTTTCTCATCCAGGAAATTGCTACCCGTTCTCAACGCAACGAGTTTCTCAATGATGAAGTCGATCTCGTGTACGGGGAATGTAATGGCAATGCACTCGGAGTGCTCAAGACATCGGCAATCCAAGGAAGGACATTCGCGACGGAGACGACAGCGCGCTACGGGTTCCCACACAGAGGTATTCTCCATCAGCATGTTCCCATTTCAGGCGCACCACGGATAACCCCATACAACGATCTCTTTCCCACATACCTCACACGAGCATCAGTCTATAGGTATACACCATGCACCACGTAATTTCGCTGCCTTACACATCAGAAATCATTAAAGGAATGCGAAGCAGCGCAGAGATCGTGATTCTCGACTTCAACGAAATCTCTCCCTCATTTCCCCAACACAAGAATATCGCGCGCTTTTTTGAGCGATGTGCAAAGGAAGGTCGGGATCCAAGAAGTGCAAAAGAACGACAGCAATTCAATGATTGTTTTTTGAGAATCTCGGGGAAGAAAGTGCTGATTGGCAGATATGGAGAAGACCGCGCAGTGATACTCGAGGGCTCATCAATGGCGCGGGAAGGGAGGACGATTCATCTCGGCATCGACTTGTTCACCACCGGTCTTGAAGAAGTTTTCTGTCCGCTCGACGGAGAGGTTGTCTCCGCAGGTTTTGAGCCAGGACCACATGGGTATGGATATTGGATTATTATAAAGCATTTGCTGCAGGGAGAGACCTTGTATACTTTCTATGGCCATCTGGGCAAACGTTTGTATGTAAAGAAGATAGTCCGCGCCGAGGATTGCATAGGAAATCTCGGGGATTTCGTCGATGGGGAGAACGGAGGATGGTCCAGACATCTTCATTTCCAGCTCCTAGATTCACTTCCTTCCAAAGGCGCTGCCCCAAACGGGTATGCTACTCAAGACCAGTTCAGGAAACGCCAGCGAGCGCGCCTTGACCCAGCTCGTATCTTGAATATTCCTCTGGCAGATGCCAATTAAGGTCTGGGAAGAACGACTGACATAAGATCTCGAGAGGGTAAGAGCAACTATCACAAAACCCTTCGGGTTTTTAACCCCGCACTAAAGTGCGGGGCTTGTTCGTGGTTTTGTGACCACCGAGAAATCCGCAACAAATAAACCACGGACTAAAGTCCGCGGATTTAACGAGTGTTAAACCTCTATCTAAAGATAGAGGATTTCTTTAGGGTTAACAGCACTTTCACAATCACCTACATTTTTTTAAACTCATTTTACTCGTGTTTCGTATGAATGTGGGGCATCTTATCGAAGCACAACAGTTCACCCCTGTGCTTCTATTTTCACTTTTTCGTGAAGCAGACGCCATTCGCCTCAGTCCTGATTCATACCGTACAGACTGTGCAGGGAAAATTCTTGCAACTCTTTTTTATGAACCAAGCACTCGCACTCGCTTAAGCTTTGAGAGCGCGATGCTCCGCTTAGGTGGTTCAGTAATCGGAACGGATAATGCACGGGAGTTTTCTTCGGCTGCCAAAGGGGAGAGTATCGAGGATGCGATTCGAGTTATTTCATACTACGCAGATATTATTGTACTCCGCTACCACGAAGAAGGCGGTGCACAACGTGCAAGCCTGGTCAGCCACATTCCGATTATCAATGCCGGTGATGGGAAAGGCCAGCACCCAACTCAGGCATTACTTGATGTCTACACCATTTACCGCGAGTTAGGCAGACTCACCAATCTTCGAATTGCAATTGTTGGAGATCTTGCTGCGGGAAGAACTGCGCACTCTCTTGCTTATTTATTCGGGAAATTTGACAATAATGAACTTATTTTTGTTTCACAACCTCACTTAAAGATGAAACCAGAAATTCTCGAGTACCTACGACGTCATGGTGTTGTGTATCAAGAAGTAGGTAACTTGCATGAAATCCTTCCTCATATCGATGTCGTTTACATGACAAGAACTCAGCGAGAACGCATAACTGAAGAGGAATATCTTCGTGCAAGGGGCACGTTTGTTATTAATGCCGCAACGCTCCCTCTCCTCAAGCCTCACGCTCGCATTTTACACCCCCTGCCCCATATCGAAGAAATTTCATTACCTCCTGGAGTTGAAGAGAAAGACCCACGCGTTGCTTATTTCCGTCAGTCAGAAAATGGATTGTATATTCGCATGGCTCTCTTGCGGCGATTGCTCACTCGTGCTACGATTGAACCTCGGTAAACGTTCTTTTACTGCAACCCCTTGTTCGTCTTTGTACTGCTGTATATCTCTTTCTCACCTTATCTTATATAAGGTTTCAAGAGTGCAAATAAGTTTGCAGTCTTTGTTCAGACAAATAGTGCGCCTTTCATTCGTTGAAAACTACATACTTCATACTTGTTTTAGAAAGAATTGAATTCTATTTTCAAGCAACTTCTTCCGCTTCATCTTCGAGTTCGTCTGCTTCCTCGCCTCGTTTGCTTTCTTCCGCATCCTCATCAACCTCAACCTCAAGCTCGAGATCTTGTAAGATAAGAATGATTTTATCAAGCTTTGCATTAATTTGAGCAAATTGTTCAGCACTTGCGCCTGATCCTGCTGCTGATGTAATGAAATTACTTCTTGGGGATTCATTTCCAAAGCAATTCCTGCAGAATACAGGTTTATCACCAAATGGTTTAAAGGGAACTTGGCATGGTTTCCCGCATTTACCGCAAGTTGCATCATGCATCTCTGTTCTCCGCTCACCGCGATTGAAATCGCGACCGCCGCCAAATCCGCCAGTGCGTCCGCCTCCCCGTCCTCCGCTAAAACCCCTGCCGCCGCTTCGACTGCCGCCAAATCCGCCGCCCCGTCCTTGTGATCTAAAGTTTCCCATAGGGAGATGTTCAATCCTTCGTATATAAATCTTTGTTACGGGCAATAGCACTTCTTAGAATGACCGCTTTTGCAGGAGTGTTGTCCCGGGAGGCGCCCCTCGTCGTGCCAGTTCATTAAGACACGCTTGTTTCTTGGAGTTAAACAGGTCATCTACTTCCCCCGCAGGATAGTTGGAAATATCAAGTCCATACTTGATTATTTCTTCGGTTATAGCGAGCAGCTCTTCCTCAAACGCTTGCAAGTCAATGAGTGTGAAACTATATCGTTTTGAAACTCCAAGTTTCAGATAATGAAATTCTGTACTTGTAGGAAGTATACCTTTTTGTTTATGGACGAGGTAGTTGTAAAACAATGCTTGACGGTCAAACTCTTTTCCTGTACTGACGCTATTGCTTGTCTTATAATCTATAATCACTGGCTGCTTGCTGAACTTTTGTTTTGCTTGCAGGTCGACAATGCCCTTAATACCGATCTTAAAATGTTCGTTTTCTTTGAAAGGAAATGAGAATACTTCTTCACACACGCGCTCTTCGTGGTCCTCCACAATTCGCATGCCTCTGCCGACTGCCATCAAGTATTCAGTTTGATTGAGCACTTGATTATTAATGTCCTTATAGATATGGAGATTCTTCTCCAGCCATTGTTGGATAAGATAGAGATACGCATCGTCTTGTGTAATTTCCCCTGCTGCATATTTTTCAAGGCAGTCATGCACAATATTACCTGACAACCCATAGCATACCGGAACTGGCGTATCATCGGGAACTTTCGCCACATAGGTCAGATAAAATAAGAGCGGGCTCTTATAATACATGTTGATACTGGTTGGAGAAAGATTAATCTTAATCTTCTCATCTTCTTTTTTTATTTCCATGGTTTCTTCTCATTTCAAATTGGGTTCGATACCCCGCAGCTTGCTGCGCCCAATTTGAAGCTTCAAAATCTCTTAGATTTTGAGGCCTCAAGAATTTACCAATTCTTGAAGTTAGAGATTTCCGTCTCGAAGCCGAGCATAATACCCCCTCAGCTTGCTGTGGGGACTTCGAGAATATGCTTATTCTCGACAGTGTTCAGGGATTAGCAAATCCCTGACATAGCGAAGGCTTAGGAAATCTCTTTATCTTAGAATTATGTGTCCCTTATAAAATCTTGTATGGGTGGAGACTGTAACCTTATCGTCAACTCTTTGATCTTGCCAAGAATCTAATTTTGGAATGTAGCCCTTAACACTGAGAAAATCCGTTTGCGTACGCTCCGTGGCTTTAGCCCAGAGTAGTTCACATACTAAGATTTAAATATCTCACTCGCTCCTCACAATCATGGAAAAAGACATTGACCGCATCCCAAAAAACGCTGAAACCGACATTGTGATCCGCATTGATGACTTTGGTGGTCGGCGTGGAGTTACTGTCAGGGAATTTGTAAAATCTGAGAAGTTTTCAGGATTTACCAAAGCCGGAACAAGAATTCCTGCTGATAAATTCAAGCTCTTTAAAGCAGCGATCAACTCGATTGATGAAAAAGATCTCGAGGAATTAAGCACTCCAGTAGCCCCTTCCGCTCAGGCGAAAAATCAAACATCACTCAATCAGTCAAAACCTGCCGGCGAAAAACCTGCAGCAAAATCTTCGAAGACAACCGTGGCGACTGAAATTGAAGAGCAAGAGTTTTAATTCTAAGGGCGTTAAAAAACTTGGTCTTTAACTCTACAAGGTAAAGCCGTTCAAGCTTTTCTCAATCGATATTAAACTTAAAAGGCAATGAAATCTTGCTGCTTTTTAGATTCCTTGTCCTTGCCTTAAAATTGAATATAGCTACTCCCTTTGTTTGACCTGTATTTTTGTCGATTATCTGGAAAATTCCTTTGTCTTGGTTGTCAAAATAACAATTATCAATATTGCCTGAAGTTATCTCTAAAAAGTCCCCTTCTTCATCGTAGTAAATGTTCATTTCGTTTGCTATTTTTACACCTTAACTAAGTGATGTCTACTTAAAGAACCATCCACACTCTTCCAAGTCAACTTTCCCTCTCTTCATTTCTACGCCTTCTTCTTCCAAAAGCGCGGCTTTCTTTTTGACACCATAAGCAAACCCAGTCAGTGCGCCGTTGCTCCCCACAACACGGTGGCACGGGACTTTGGGAGCATACGGATTCTTGTTCATAGCCTGACCAACTGCACGATAGGCTTTCGTGCCGAGCGCTTCGGCAAGCGCTTTGTACGTTGTGACCTTGCCCTTCGGAACTTTACGAAGCAAGGCATAACAGCGTTCATTGAAGGAGTTCATGCTCTCTTGAGAGCATGGTCGTATAAAAATATTACTGTGAAGCTTTTTGCTTTTCGGTTAAACTTGAGTAATATGATACCGGATGCTGATCTGCTCAGGAGATATCCGTTCAACTTCCGGCTCGTGAGCAGCAATAAATTCAAGCGTGTGACCAATTGCAGTATTATCGTGTAAATCTTGTAGAGGTTGTTGCCCTACTCGCCGCGTAATTTCTATTTCTGGCTTGTCTAGTGCAGTAAGGAGCCGGAGTACGTTCTTAATTCCCCTGGAGATAAAAATTCTGCACTGATCCTCTGGATGGCAATGTTGTACTTCTCCATCGAGCACTTTTACCTCTTCCGGAAGGGGATAGAGGTTTGCGATCCCCTCTTCCCACGCTACCTGAGTGTCAGCCTCTAGTAAATCAATAAAGGGGCTATACTTTTTTGCTTCCTTTTCTTTGTATTTGAATGCAATATTTTTTAATCGGCCGTCGTGTGAATATCGCCAGAACGTGGTAAGATTACCAAAAACGCGAGCAATAGATATATTTTCTGTCCGATCCTGAAGGCAAAGGTAGCAACCCTCTGCATACCCAAAGTATTCTCGTACATCTGAAGAATTCTTGAGACCTGAATGGTGAGAAACGTGTGCAGTACTCAACAAACCCATGCAAATATACATGGGGGTCTATTTTTATAGTTTTCTTACTACTTGGCTAAAGAGAAAGTATAGTGGAAGACCTAAGTCCTTCCCCTAATAGCCGACGACAGGAAAGGAAAAACTTATGTCCTCGGCTATAATCGTACTTGCCATTGCCGTATAAGAACGAGCAATCACATCGCCTCTAGACGCTTGATACGCTCATCAATAGGAGGATGACTTGCAAATATGTTTGTAAAAGAGCGTTTGAAGGGGTCTGAAATAAAGAGCGGTGCGACTTCCCTTGGAAACTTACGCAACTCATCTCGTGAGATATGTTCTCCTTTTATCTTTCTCAACGCGTTCGCAAGTCCAAGCGGGTATCGTGTAAACTTGACTCCGGTTGCGTCTGCGGTATACTCGCGGCGGCGAGATATTGCAAGGGCAACAAGCTGTGCAAAGAGCGGCGCAAGAATGGCGACAACGATACTTACTATGAAGATGATAACTCCCGCTTTACTATCACGATCGTCCGCAAACCAAAACGAACGTAACAGCATTTCTGCGGCAATCGAAATCATGCCAATTAAAACCGTTGCGAGTGTCATAAAACGAATGTCATAATTTGCGACATGTGCCATTTCATGAGCAATGACTCCTTCAAGCTCTTGCTTGTTAAGTTTCTGCAGTGCACCGGTGGTGACGCAGATAACTGCATTTTTCGGATTGCGGCCTGATGCAAACGCATTGATTTCGTTCGAGTCCATGACATACGCGCGAGGCATAGGCAAACCAGAAGCAAGAGACATATTTTCAACTGACTGAATTAATTGACGATGATGCGTTGGGTGGGCTGGTTTTGCACCGACTGAGGCAAGCGCAATCTTATCCGAATAATAGAATCCAAACCAGGTGTAGAGAAGTGAGACGATAATTGAGATGCTCATAACAACGAAAAATAAACTTGGATCAAGAATTCGCGCAATGAGATACCCTAGGAGGATGAAAACGATGAGAATAACTCCAAGCAGTAATGCTGACTTAATCTTATTCTTTGTTATTTGATCCTCAAAAGAAAAGCGTTCGGGCATAAGGATACATAGAGGACGCGCTATTTAAAGATTATTCTAAAGCCCAAGTGCGGCGCCTTAGAAAAAATCCATGTGGGTGCCTTCACCCAAAGCCATCGAACCTGCGTAAAATGATTTTCTCAGTGTCGAGAAGATCAAAGTTTACGATCACCGAGTAGTCTTGCGCGCATTTTTTATCTTTTCGTAAAGAAGGTACCCCCAAGCATGCAAGAAGCGTTCCATTACCATCTCTATAAAGGTTAACGATACGATATATTCCATTTAATCCAAGACGTTCCCTCAGTCCTTTTCCTCGTTCAGGGTGCACAGTTACACACGATCCAATATATCTCGTCTTAAGAGTGTCATCTTTCTTCCACTGTCTGTTTTTACGTGCATGGGACGCTATAATTTCATCTGCATTGTAACGCGCGTGCATATTTTCTTCACGTCGTGCACATTCAATGTTAAACTCACTCCTGACAAGATCGAAATTCATGAAGTTGGGGATAACTTTTGGTTTATAAAGCTTTGCTCAAAATTGCTGTGTAGCATTAATCATGCAACAAAGCAGGTCGATTATAGCAGACGACATAAGTTTCTCCCCATGTTGTCGTCTGCTATTAGGGGAAGGATTTAGGTCTTCCACTATAAATGGCGAGTTGAGTCGCATAATCTTTAAAATGCTTGATTACTAATCAGATAAATGGGAAGAGAGGTGCACGATCAATGCGGGTATTGTCTGGCTCATACTTTGCATGACTGCCTTAATTTTACCAAAAGGTTGCAACATCGGGGAAGAGATGCATTTGGGATTGTAGCAATGGGCTTTAACCGCATCGATGCAGGCAAATGGTTAGGACAGGCAAGAAATGTTGATATTTTTGACCTGCACAAGATATTTCCGAGCAGTGATTATCATACTTATTTCGGGCATGTCCGTTATACAACGCAAGGTAAAAAAAATGAGCAATTAGAAACTCTCCTGAATGAAGCTCATCCGCAGGTTATTGGAGGAAAATATGAATACCGTGACAGCCACTTAATTATCCGCAATTGCGATGCCGCAATGGTGCATAATGGGCAAGTTGATCGAAAGCACTTTACAGGACTTGATCAAACTTTATTGAAGACAACTTGTGATACAGAAGCATTGCTCCACTTTTTCTATCGGCATGGTGAGCGGGGTTTGCTAAACGAAATACCAGGCGCGTATAGCCTTGCAATTGCTGACAAACGGCATAAAAATGCGATCGTACTCCGTGATCGTCATGGCATGAGGCCCGGAGTACTCGGATTAAAAGGCGGCAAATTTTGTGTCAGTTCTGAAGACTCTGCTCTTCTCGAAGAGGGCGGCCATTATTTCGAAGACCTTATGCCGGGAAGGGTTTACTATTTGCATCCTCAAGGATCTTACCATGCAGAACAAGTCGTGAATCCAGTGCCGCAAAATTGTTTTTTTGAATGGAACTATAACGCCGATACTCACTCGATTCTGAGTGATATTTCGGTGCGCGTTTTACGGGCTCGCTTGGGTGCGGCGCTTGCTCAGGAATTTAGACCTGAAGGCGTGGATGTAGTGACCTTCCTTCCTCGTTGTCCAGAACTTGCCGCAATAAGGTATGCGCGAGAAGCAGGGCTGCCCTTCCTGCCTGTTTTTTACAAACTTGATGACGAGCGTGCATTTCAAGGCCCCACCAAAGAAGAGCGAAAAGCATCCATTAAAAAAAATCTCTACTTGCTCGATGGAGTAGTTGAGGCACTACGGGGGAAACATGTATTGATGATCGACGATAGCATTGTACGTGGCAATAACTCAAAATATGCTGGAGAGATACTGTATACGCAGGGACAAGCAGGAAAAGTTTCTCTGGGTAGTTGCACACCCCCCATCGGAATTATAGGTGATGATGATATCGCGCGAGGATGTGAATTTGGCGTTGACATGCCTCCTACTGACACGTTTATCGCTAGAGGGAGAAGCAGAGAAGAGATCAGTAAAGAGCTCGGCATGGAAGTTGGCTATCTTTCACGAGAAGGGATGTCGCGCGTTTTTGAAAGCATGGGTATGCCACGCGAACATTTGTGTATGTATTGTATCGGTGGGAAACACCCGTTTATAGCTAACGACATTAATATTCTACCGTCTTGTCGTTAGCTATCAAGGGAAAGACGTACTATCTTAGTAAATTATTTACGTCTTTCACTATACGTAAGACGTACTCACTTCGTCAGGCGACACGTACTTTTAAAAAGTGTATCTCCTCGTATAAACTATGAGCATCCGCATTTTGCTTTTCTACAAGTATGTGCCTATCGATGATCCGGTTAAGTTTAAAGAACAACACCTTACAACATGCAAACAACTGAGACTTCTGGGGAGGATTATTGTTGCTCCTGAAGGTATCAACGGCTCTGTTTCAGGAACAGAAGAGCAGGTGACGGCGTATCGGCGCGTACTAAGGGAAGATCCACGCTTTAGAGACATCACTTTCAAAGAAGATGAAGGAATCTCTCATCCTTTCAAAAAAATGATGATCAAAGTAAAGAAAGAAATTGTGAATTTCGGCGTCCCAGTCGACTTGCGCAATACTGGGGAACAACTAACTCCACAGGAATTTTTAGAGTTATATTCCAAAAACGAAGACGTCGTAATTGTGGATGCACGAAATGAATATGAAACGCGCGTGGGAAAATTCAAGAACGCGCTAACCATGCCGATTCAAACATTTCGGGAGTTTCCTAAAGAAGCACTTGAAGTGCTTAAAGAAAAAAAAGACAAAAAAATCGTCATGTATTGTACTGGAGGAATCAGGTGCGAAAAAGCGTCTGCGTATTTACGTGAACAAGGATTTAGTAACGTTTCACAGTTGAATGGAGGCATTTTAACGTTTGGAAAAGAATTTCCCGACACGGTATGGGAAGGGACGTGTTTTGTGTTTGATAAGCGCTTGACATCGACAATTAACGGAGAAGAAAAGCCAATTACGTTGTGCGAGCTGTGCGGTGTGGCGTGCGATCTCTACAAAAACTGTGCGAACATCCCTTGCGATCGCTACTGTGTGATCTGTATCTCGTGTGAGCAAGCATTTGGCGGGTGTTGTTCGAAACGGTGTTTTAAGGAACGGTTGCAAGTGCTTCAACAGTCAGTCTAAGAGCGATGCTTACTTTTCTTAATTAGCCTGAACCTATTCATCTCGCTGGTAGGGCGTCGTATACGCCATCATATTTTGATAATATTCTACGTACCTTCTACAGCGTGCAAGGTTCTGTTCGGCAGGCGTTGCATATTTATCTGCCTTGTGTAAGAAATACGATTCCTCAAAGTAATCCGTGAGATATCTACTCGCAAGTTCGAGCGTGATAAGACCCATAGCCGATTTAACGCCTGCAAATGTATACTGAAATGGAGCTGTCGTGTTATAGGCAGAGAATGCGCTCCCAAATACTTCGGGAAGAAACTCCGAAGATGCAGGTTTTCTCCGGCACCAACTCCGAAACGCATCACCAATATCAAGCAGTGGAGAAGCATACATCATGGTATCGAGATCCAGCAGCGCAATCGGTTTTCCCTCTCGAAAGAGGAAATTATCAATTTTTGGATCGCCATGAATGACGATCTTCTGTGCATCTGTAGGCAAATAATGAGTTTCTATTGTTTTCTCAAGAAACGCCAGCTCGGGAGCAATAAGCATTGCTTTTTCTCGATGAGCAGGCAGACGCGCAACGGTCTGTAGCCGTTGCCGAATCGCGCTCGTGTCGTGGAATCCTTTCAAGATAAACGTTGGAGTGAATGAGGAACGCGCCATAAGTGTATGAAACCGACCGAGCATCGCTCCTGCCTCGGCGGCGAGGAAGGGCGTTACCGTAGTAACGGAGTCGTGTTGCACATATTCAAACCCTCGCCAGAGTGTACCTTTGTTTTTGTAGAAATAACTCCCCTTCTGTCCGGGAAGAAGCACAGGCACAAAGAGATTGTTGGTACGGAGATAGCGCTGCACACTACAATAATCATTGATTACCCGTTCGTCCCATAGCTTTCCGTTGAGGGCTTGAGCCATAAAATTACCTTGAGTCGTGCGCACTAGAAACGATTCATTGACGAGCCCATTGTCTAGTTTTTGTGCGCTTTGTATCAAACCAAGGGAAAAATAACGAGCGACTGCCTCGAGTTCAGGTGTGCGCGGTGTAATGTATGTATTCATGTCTAAGAGAACGCAAGTGCATATATAACTGTTTTTAATAAATTACTAATAGTATTATAGAAATGTTTATAATTGCTCATCGCCTTTTAGATTCATGCATATCATCACTCGACGATTAGGCAAGACCTATGCTCTGAAAACGCAAGAAGTGCAGACACATGAAATGCGCGCACTCGATAGCACAATTGCCCTTTCAATTTTACAGAGCATTGCCCGAGACCCTCAATACCCCAAGCAAATTGCGAAAAAACTCAAGGTGCACGAACAGCAAGTATACTACTATATCCATAAGCTTGAAAAAGCGGGTATCGTCAAAATTGTGAAACAAGAACGTCTTCACGGCACTATTGCAAAATATTACACCGTTACCTCGGACTCATTTTATCTCCGCATCAAGGAATTCAAAGAAAGCACTAAACTGGAAGAGCGTGAGTCTCCTTTTTTACATCCGTTCATTGATGCGGGAGAACTTAACGCACTTATAGTTGTCGGCAGTCCCGATCCCCATGGACCTTTGAAAGCACGAAGCAGAGACGGATATTTCGGCATGGATTTTGCGTTATTTTTAGGCACGTTTCTGCACCGGGTTCCTGATAGCCGCGTAAAACTAGACACGGAGATTACTGAACGAGCGTTGCACGAGAATAACCTTATGGTCATTGGAGGTCCAATCGTCAATAAAGTTGCTGCCTTAGTGGGAAAACGTATGCCGATCTATTATGATGAAGATAGGAAAGGATTCTATTCGACTGCTAGCAAAAAGCTCTACGTTCATGAGGAAATTGGCGTTATCGTCAAATGTGCGAACCCTTGGAATAAAGAAAAAAAGCTTTTGTTTATTGCAGGTATTCGAAATTTTGGCACGAAAGCAGCAATTCTTACCTTTCTCAAACATTTCGCATTCATTGAGCGTGGGAATAAGTTTGATAGCGAACTCTTAGGGAAAGTGGTAGAGGGCATCGACCTTGATTCCGACGGCATTGTGGATGATGCTGAGATACTTGAATAATCTTCCAAACAACTATTGCATAATCTTTGAGAAGACTTTAACAAAAAGTCACATAAGGGGCAGTTACTTATCCTTGAGGAACTGTATGGTCATCGGATAGTCGTACAACTCCCGATTACTCGCTTTTACTGCGGCAATAATACAGAAGATAATATTGAGAATTGCGAGTAGGATCAGTAGGAGGATACCTACCAATATGAGAATAAGCACAATTGAGATTGTATAATAAATGAGAAGGCTGAGCTGCCAGTTAAGAGCACGGCGTGCATGTTTCTTTGCGTATTCATCATCAGTGACCAGCAAAATGATCAGTGCTCCAATGAAACCAGTAATGGTGCCTAGCACATGCGCTAACACGGGGACAGTCGCATCTTTAGAGGCTGCTACTTTTGGAGGAGCGAGACGTGAAATTTTTTTAGAGATCTTTCGAGCCATTAGAATTCCACCTTGGGTACCGCTCGCTCTTCTTTAGTGATCTGGATCATCTGTTTCTCTACTTTATTGAACATTTTTGCAAACATAACCCCGGGAAACGACTCGACGGTGTTGTTGTAGCTCAAGATGGAATCGTTGTAGTATTGGCGTGCATAGGCAATGCGCTCTTCAATAGCTGAAAGTTCATTCTGGAGCTGAATGAAGTTCTCGTTTGCCTTCAAGTTGGGGTAATTTTCAGCAATGGCGAAGATCGAACGAAAAGCATTTTGAAGTTCTGCTCCTGCTTTCGCACGTTCAGGCAACGACTTAGCCGAAACGAGGTGCTTGCGCGCCTCAGTAACATCTGCCATAATTGATTTCTCATGCTTCATATACCCCTTCACTGCATTGAGCAAATTGGGAACAAGGTCTGCACGCTTTTTGAGTTGAACATCAATTTGCGAGAGGGAGTTATCGATGCGATTCTCAAGTGTTACGAAACGGTTGTAGTAGAAAATAACAATTAGAATTGCAAGAACAACTATAATTCCAAGAATCCAAGCCCATATCATAGCAAGGAAGAGCATTATATATTTATAAACGTTGCGTATGAGTTACCGAAATTCTCTGTACCAACGTTATTCAACGCCGAGTTGCTCTCGGAGCGCGCGAGCACGCATATGCGGTTCTTGGTAGGGGACGTATTCGAGCATTTGTACTTCGGGGGAGCCCTGCATCGACATGCGGTTGACATGAAGCGCGGCAATGCTATTAAGCGTTTGAACTGCATACTGATTTGTTTTAAATTCATACATGGGCCGCTGACCTTGGATGTATTCAAAGGGTTCTAATACAGTCTTATTATGAATGTGGGTTTTTAGTTTCCGTGCGAGTAAGTGTCCGTAGAATACCAGGTGAAAATACTTTTTAGAATACGCTGCCTGTTGAAGTCGATTATCGACAAGATTGATTATTGCAGGAAGACGTTCACACCTCATAGTCAAACGCTTGCTTTCCACTGACCCAGCTATCACAGAGAGAATGGTCGTCACCCGTGGCTTGGGCGGTGTAGTGCCTGAGTGCGTAAGTTGCTCTAAACTGTAACTCTCTTCACAGACCAGACGCGCCAGCTTGCCTGCGGCGTCAAAGAACCAGATCAATGCGAAATCATCTTGGGGAGAATACGTCCGTGCCAATGCGAGGGACTCATCAGGCAATGATGCACAATGGACAATGCGGCGGAGCTGCTCATCGATAATTCTGCCACAGTAGGCTTTGCCCCCGGTCGCATCGAGAAAAAAGAGCGGATGTCGTGGTCCTTTCACATAGGGCATGTGTTTAAGATGATACGAATGTATTTAAAATTGTAGGTGATGGAAGAAACGCGATTATGGATAATTCTGTTACTTGTATGACTGTTTTCAGAATTATCCATTAGAGAATTCTGTACTAAATGTCATATATCCCACAGAATTCTCTATATATAAAACTATTTAATGATATGTTTTATAAATTTCTGATGGAGCGTATAATGAAACAGAAAGTTGTTGCGGTAATTCGCTCAGAGGATCGCATTGCACTTTTCCAGACGCGTAATAGCTATCCTTATTGGCATTTACTCGGAGGAAGGTACGAGCAGACCTGGCAACGAGATGAATCTCAGACTCACCATGAGCTTATCACACGTAAAGCATGCGCGCTTCTCGGAGTTCAGCTCCAGATTACTGGAAAAGTCGGCGATATCGTTAAGAAATCAAGGCAGGGACCTGCAAGGTACATCTATGTTTACGAAGCAAACTTTTGGGAGGTGCCGTTCGATGCCACTACTCTCCGACCAGGAGAGGACACTCTGGCAATTGACTTCTGTACGTTAAGCTGTGCGCTTTCCTACACGCTTTCGCTGAGCACCCGCCGTGCACTTGATAATTTGCTAACTAAACAATATTTTTCAGCCTGGCGCGCCCCTCACCCCGCGCATTTATCAGTATATCGTGATCCTCAGCTTGAAACAAAAGTTGTCGAACAATATCGATCTACTCTACCTACAGACGCTAGCCCCTTCGCACAATAAACTCTTCTTGTTCTATGAGTATCTCCGATGAGTTTTAACCCCTCTCTAAGAGAAAATCAACTTTCTAGCCATCATTACCGCGCGTATAGAGAGCTTTGAATAACCCTCCAATTTCGATGTCCTTCGAGGGTCGTCAGAAATCTTCGATTTCTGAACGCACTCAGGGATTAGCAAATCCCTGATGTTTCAAAGCGGTTCGATAGAGGACTTCGGGGTCTTTCAAAGTCCTCTATACTCGATAATTGCACTCTCTTGCCACGAGGTAATGCCATTTCGGGCAACTCCGCTAAATAGCTAATTTGGCAGAGTACTCTGCCAAATTGAAAAATGTTTGTACTTTATGCACAAAGATTTATATATATCTTCTGAGTTAAATGTTTGTGAAAAAGGGCGGTGTTACTTTCAGTCTCTTGGTCTTAGGTTTAATTATAATCTTGAGTAGCTCAGTTAATGCAGCAACTAGTTGCGACGTTTTAGCAAGCAGAAACACGTTGATTGAGGCAGATTTTTATGATACACAAGGAACTGCACGATCGCTCGTCTTAGGGGAAGCCAAAGGGAGCTTTAGTGATGATACTTCTGTCGAGATAGACTGTAATGTAGAAAATGTCCAACCCGCACCTGTCCAACGTTATGTAAAAGCACGGCTCACTTTTACCCAGAGCACTTTATCTTATCGTGTAGATTGCTTCTATCCTCGACCGAAAGTAGATACTACCTATATTGTTGGAGCACGGGTCTTACCAGAGAATGTTTCTTGCGTTCGAGCCATTGGTAAAAGTACTGTAACGACTCCCGGTTCAGGAGAGGAAGACAAAAAAACCACCCTCATCACGTGCGGTATCGTTGGAGCAAAAATATGCGATGGAGTTGAGAAATGCAAAGCGCCTGCGGTGTACGATGGATACGGGAGTTGTACTGCATGCCCTTCTGGCACAAAGAACAGTCAAGGAAGATGTATCAATAATAATGAAATAGAAGATGATCCTGCCCTTGGTAAACTTGTTTGTCTTGAAGGGGAAACTGCAGTTGATGGAAAATGCGTGGTAACTACACGCCTAGAGCCAAGCTGTCCGGAAAAGTTTACCTTCGATAGCAAATCAAAACTTTGCATTGAAGCAGGAAAGAAAGTAGATCCTACCTGTCCTGAGAAATATACCTTTAACAAGGACAAAGGTATTTGTGTGAAAAAAGTTAAGGATACAAAAGAGCACCCCGAAGAGCCTGAAGAACCAATCGCTCCTACCGATGCCGATTTTGTCATTGATGTTCGTAAAAAAACGGCTTATATTGGTATTCCTTTCAGTAACTCAGAAGTTATCGAACATACATGCACTAATGCTAAAACGTATTGGTACGATGGAGTCAAAAAAAAGTACGTACGTATCACCAAAGAAAACCTCGAAGACTTCGCTGGAAAAGGGATCTTGATACAATCTAAGAGTGCGTGCAAATTAGCTTTTGATGGAACCTACGATGATGAACAGACTCTTAATCTTATTAAGGGATGGAATTTTGTGAGTGCGCAAACTGAGGCTTTCTTTGAGAAAAAAAACATTGAGACTGATTGCACGTTTAAGAGTATATACTCCCATCACCCTGAAACAGGAAAGAAAATTACCGAGAAGGAACCGCTGCTTAAACCGGGACTAGGGTATTGGATAAAAGTGAAGAAAACGTGTACACTCAGTGCATCGCTTGATGGAGATGTACCTGCAGCTCCAGAAGATGAGGGATAGATGAAATGGTTTCGGCTAAGAAAAGCGAGTCACCCTCTTGTCAAGAACCCAGCGCTGAAGCACGGGGCGTGCTTGGGTTCTTGAGCACTCTCGAGAATCCATGTTACTCCCCGCTAAAGCAGGGGAGGGTGCATTAAATGAGAGGATTCTCGAAGTCTCAAGATCTTCAAAAATATTACTGGTATGGATTTGGCGGGATTTTGGTCGTACTTGCCCTAATCTTTCTTGCCATGAGTATTTTTGGCGCGAGTGACGATGAAGAGTCAGGAGATATTCCAGAACTTCCTGAAGATGAGGTGGAAATACCTAACATAGAAGAGAAGGCGAGTAGTGAAGTTGTTGGTGATGCTGCCCAGCCACGGATTACAGAGAATGCGAGTAGTGGCGGAAGTGTAGCGAGTAATAGCCCTGCGGAATTTGTAGGAACATGGCGCGTCTATTCTGAACGATTGTTTTATGACCAGGGTGGAGGAGGCAGTACTTTAAGCGCTAGTTCGGGAACTTCGACAACGCAAAAACTTGAACTCAAGAAAAATGGCGAATGGACTTTCGGTTCATCAAGCGGCACTTATATTGTTGCTGGGGTGGGAGAAGGTGATTGGAAATCGTGGGGAATTGAGGCGTATGGACCTACCCGCAAAATCACTCTCGAAGGCTGGAATAAAGGCACGGCGTCGGGTCCAGTCGAGGAGAGTGGGAACGTGGTGAGTTTTATCTGGGTACTCTATCGCGTTGGACCGCCGACGGTTTCTAAACCTGGAATGGCGCATATGAAGTTTGGGCACTAACTAAATTTTTATAAACATCATCCATCTCTAAGCAGGATGCAGCACTTAGATACATCAAAAACGACGTGGGATTTGTCCCCGTTGCTTGCTGGAGATAATGATCCCAAGATACAAAAAGATCGCGAGGCAATTAATCAGGCGCATCGAGCGTTCGTAGCGAAATGGAAAAACAATGAAGTGTATCTAACGAATGAGAAGACGCTACGAGAAGCGCTGGACGAGTATGAGCATCTGATGCGGAACTACGGAACGAGCGGCTCGGAGGGATACTATTTTTCCTTGCGTCAAGAAGCGGATGAAAGCAATGCAGTAGTCAAAGGAAAATATCAACAAATGGTTGATTTTGCAACCAAACTCGAAAACGAGCTGCAGTTTTTCAGATTGCGGCTCGGAAAGATTTCGAAAGAACAGCAGCAAACATTTTTGCAAGCGACAGAACTGGAACCCTACCATCACCTTCTCGAATGCCTGTTCGTGCAAGCACAGTACACGTTAAGCGAGGCAGAGGAGAAGATTATGAATCTGAAATCTCCTATTGCTCATGGAAAATGGGTGAAGATGGTTTCTGAATTCATATCAAGTGAAGAACGAGAAGTTTTAGATGAAACAGGCAAAAAGGCGCTAAAAAACTTCTCTGAATTATCTACGCTGATTACCAGCAAAAACAAAAACGTTCGTGATGAAGCAGCGCAGGCAATCCATGAGATTACCGGCAAACATGCTGCAGTTGCAGAATCTGAGGTGAATGCAATTTTGCAGAACAAGAAAATAGATGATGAACTTCGAGGAATGTCTCGCCCCGACCTAGGAAGACATGTATCTGATGACATTTCAAGCGCAGTAGTCGATGCACTGATTGCCCGCGTCACGGCGCGCTTTGATATTCCTCAACGATTTTATGCACTAAAAGCAAAACTCCTTGGTTTGCCAAAGCTTGCGTACCACGAACGGAATGTTGAATATGGAACGCATGAGAAAAAATACTCCTATCCTGAGGCAATTGCATTGATCCATAAAGTATTCAAAAAGCTTGATCCGCACTTTGCAGCAATTTTAGAAATGTATATCAAAAACGGACAGATTGATGTGTATCCTCGGAAGGGAAAGCGCGGCGGAGCATTCTGCGATCATTATCTCATCACACAGCCAACGTACATTTTGCTCAACCATACCGATCGTCTTCAAGACGTGTTGACCATTGCCCATGAGCTTGGACACGGTATTAACAACGAATTGATCAAAGAGAGCCAGCATGCCCTGTACTTTGATACGCCACTCGCCACCGCAGAAGTGGCGAGCACGTTTATGGAAGATTTTGTTTTACAGGAACTGTTGCGAGAAGCCGATGATGAACTTCGCCTTGAGCTGATGATTACCAAACTTGGGGACGATATTTCAACTATCTCTCGACAGGTTGCGTGTTACCGCTTTGAGCAAGCATTGCATCAAGAATTTAGAAAAAAAGGCCACCTTACCAAAGAAGAAATCGGAACAGTGTTTCAGGAGCATATGGCGGCATACATGGGCAATACGGTGGAGCAATCTCCTGGCTCGGAAAATTGGTGGGTGTATTGGAGCCACATTCGTAGTTTCTTTTATGTTTATTCGTACGCTTCCGGTTTGTTAATTTCAAAAGCATTACAACATGCAGTTAAAAAGAGTCCTGCCTTTATTACTCAGGTAAAAGAGTTCTTGAGTGCCGGGACTTCAACATCGCCAGAGCAGATATTTAAGAGATTAGGAATCAATATTACTGATGCTGCATTTTGGGATTCTGGGCTTGATGAGATTGAAGGGTTGCTAGAGGAAACAGAGAGATTGGCGGAGAAATTGGGGAAGATTTAAATTTCACGCGTGAAGCGTGGACTTCAGTAAAAATCACCTCTTAGAAATAGATAGCTTTAAATAGTACCATTAACTAAAAGTTAATGAGCATTAACTAAAGAGTAATGCAGTTAAAGTACATGGAGTTCCTTAATCCAACAACGCAGAGAATAATGACAACAGTTTTACGCCAAGTAGCAGGAGCACCAACGATTGCCATGCTTGCAGAAACATTCAATATGTCTCATGTGGGAATCTGGAAAGCAGTTAAAAAACTCGAAGCGGCACAACTTATTACTCTTAAGCCAGCAGGTACAAAGAAAAATAGTACCTACACTATCCATCTTAACTGGAAAAACCCTCTGGCGGAAAAGACGCTTGGGCTTATTCTGGCACATGAAGCTACACGCCAACGGCGCTGGCTCGTTGATTTTGCTGAACTGGAGAAGGAAGTTGACTTCTTGATGTTATTTGGAAGTATAGTACATTCTCCTAAAGAAGCACATGATATAGATATTCTTAGTGTTGTTTCAAAAAAAGGCGGCTTCTCAAAAATAGATACAATGATATCTCATATCCAAAAAACGCAACTGAGGAAAATTCATAATATTGATTTTGGCCCTCAAGAACTCAAAGAAGAGCTTAAGAGACCCAATAAAGCATTTCTTGATGCCTTTAAGAAGGGAGTTGTTCTTTTTGGACAAGATAAATTCGTGGCATTTATCAGGGAGTTATATCAATGACACTCGAAGAAGTTAAAGAATGTTTTTTGAGTGGAAAGAAAGGAGATGCCAAAGGCAGAAAACACAAAGGTCTTCTTATCACATTACCCAACCAATGGCTTGCAGAGCATTATGTCTCAAAGGCAAAAGAGAATCTTGAAGACTGCGACTACTATCAGAAGAAAGGAAGGGATTACAAACTGCCTGAGACATGGTTTTACACACTCTATTATTGTGCGCTTGCAATCCTAAGCAAATTTGGCGTTGAAAGCAGAAGCCAGCGATGCACTGCCGCATTTGTGCGATATGCTAAGGAAAAAGGATTGATAATGTATGACGATGATTTTATCGAGCGAATTACTGTCTACCCTGATAAAGAACACATGACTGATGTTGATAAACGTGAAGAAGCTCGCTATGGACCAGCTATCAAAATAAAGGAAGTTGAAGAGGAATATCCGAAAATGGTAGAAATCTGCAAACATGCAATTGAACAATGCAAGGAGATTGTTTACTCGAACCAACCGCTGAAAATTCCAAAAGAGTTGATTGAGTAGCAATCACCTCTTTTTCCTTTCATTTCTTTTGTTCAAACCCTTCAGGAGTAAGATAATTATCTACACCTGCTTTCTTGAATAAGTCTATTGCCCAGCTTTTAGGCTTATGGCCTCGCTCTCGCAATACATTCAATTCTTCATGTATTGTTAAAGGACGTGTTGAATCTCCTATTTCTTTTCTAGGACCATACGCCTCATACGTGTTATGAATTTTCCGAGCTTGTAGTGCATACGCATGATCAGTAATTGCAAGAAACGCGGTTGAAACAACCGCTCCACTGCCAACTATTAAGATTGTTAGATTTGGACGTAGATAAGTTTGATAGAATGAAACAGGTCTTGGCAAAGTTCCCGGAATCGCATTATTTCTCACAGGCAGTTTCATTGCATCATATTCTTTATCTTCCATCTTATCTCTTCGCAACCTGCTCATGCTCTTCTCTGAATTCAGGAGGCACCCATTCCTTCATCTTACGAGGAATTTCATCAAGCCGAGTATAGCTGATTTTATAGTAGTGTTCCCACGGTTCAATAGGTTTGTCAAGTAAGGAGCGATAGTTTTGAGGAACCGTATACCCTTTTCTTAGCGTTCTGAATTGTACGCTTTTGGCGGTGTCTCTGAGACGTTGAACATAGAAGGATTCTTTATAGTTTCTCAGAATAGGCTCCTTTCCTGCGAGGAGCTGTACTAATACCTTTTGTCGCCCGATGAGCAGATAACGGGTTGGATGATTCCCAAATGCTTCTTCTGTCGCGCGTAATGCTGAAAGAATCGGCTCAGTAAATTCTTGCTCATATTTAAAGTATAGTAAAGCTGACATCGTGTTCCATGTGAGAGAGCGTGTTTCAAGAACAATCTTTGTTCTTAATAATTCTTCATCGCTACCACGAACATACTCTTTTGGCACATCAACCTTTTTCTCTTGTGCTTCTTCTAATAGTCGCTTAATTTCCTTAATATTATTTGCAATAAGGCGCGGCGAAGAAGGCAAAGAATCAACGATATAACGCTTATCAATCTCCCGTATTTCAGAAACGACCTTCTTCTCTAGCGTTTGCTGCTCTGCTGCTAAAGCAAAGGGAGATGCATAGAATGCACTCGCTGCAAGCAATGAATAAAGCCCTGCTTTTTTCATAGAATCTCTATGCTATTGATGTATTTTAATGTTTCGATGACAATCCTGGACAAGACAAGAAAATACGCCACGAGAGAGGTTTTTATAGGCTCATTCATTTATATGTATATGAAGAAGTTCATTTATATGGATGCTGCATCAACAACTCCCCTCTCGAAGACAGTAGTAGAGAAAATGCGTCCGTTTTTTAGCCAGAAGTATGGGAACCCTGGTTCACCGCATGCCTTGGGAGAACAAGCCTCTAGTGCAATGACCGCTGCACGCGAACAGCTTGCACGAGCAATTGGAGCACGTGCGTGGGAACTTACGTTCACGTCAGGGGGAACAGAAGCAAATAACCTTGCCATACAAGGAATTGCTGCGGCTCATCCCGAAAGGAGAAAAATCATCGTGAGTGCACTTGAGCATTCCTCTGTCTGGGAGGTTGCCCTCCACTTGAAAGCCCAAGGTTATGAAATACTCATCGCGCCCGTGACTTGTCAAGGCATCGTTGACTATGCATTCCTCGAACGCGAAATCGATAAAAAGACCCTCTTAGTTTCAATTATGCACGTTAATAATGAAATCGGAACAATTCAAGACATTGCACGAATAGGTTCTCTTTGTCGGCGTAAAGGCGCTTACTTTCACACTGATGCTGTGCAAAGTTTTGGAAAACTTGCACTTGATGTGAGAAAAATGCACATTGATCTACTCACTGCTTCTGCGCATAAAATCGGAGGACCAAAAGGTATTGGATTTCTTTATGTGCGAGAAAACATCCGAGTTGAGCCGATTATCCGTGGCGGGGGACAAGAACGCGGCGTACGTGGCGGAACTGAGAACGTTGCAGGCATTGTGGGTTTCGCCAGTGCTTATACAGGCATGCAACGCCTCAACTTTGCGCACATCCGCAAAAGCCGCGACGCGCTCCTCAAGGAACTTGAAGCGCTTGGCGGAACATTGAATGGCGCGCGCGAGGAGCGCATTCATACAAACATTAATCTTTCATTTGCAGGTGTTGACGCTGAAATGCTTGTTGCTAAACTTTCACACTCTGGGATTTATTGCTCAACTCGAAGTGCCTGCTTGAGCAAGCAAAAAAAAGAAAATAGGGTGCTCCGCGCGATCGGGTTAAACAAAGAACAAGCGGAGAGTAGCGTTCGTTTGACACTCTGCAGACCATTGTCATCAAGCGAACACCACTTCGTGGTGCGCACATTCGGAAGATTTTTAAATCGGTAATTAATACTATCACCATGGCAAGTAGTTATTATTCTGCTCGAGCAGTACGAGTTACTCCTGCTCTTGTCCATAAACCCTTGCATCTCATACCAAAACGAACAATACGCCAGTACCGTTCTTTGCGAGATTATGCTGCTTTATCCTGCTATGAACCTAAGGGCACGCAGGTAGGCCTTGATGAAACGATGAGTGAAATAACCCTGCCAGAGCCATATGAAATAGATCTCTCAGGACACGAATGGCTTCATCCTTCTTAGAAGATTCTTCCCGATATATTTAAAAGGAATATTAGTATATCTCGTTCATGAGACAAGCAGCACGACGTTCACGACGTAAACGATTATTGAAGAAGTATTTGAAGAGCAAATAGCTAATCGTCGTTTTCTAAGTCATCTTCGCCGAAAGGAGCGTAGGCAATGGTGTTGCCTTTTTCATCTAAGATTTCGACATGATACTGACCGTTAGGGAGAAGTATATTGATTTTTCCTTTCATTCCTTTCTTTATTAGAGTTTCCTTGAAATTATCATCATCTTCATTATGATACTCAATATATTCTGGATCAGGAGAACGCAAGAGACGGACAGACTGATGGCGCTTGAACTTTGTTTGCATGAACTTGAAGAGGCAAACAGCTATATAAGACTAGCGACTTCGCTTTATAGGTTTAAGCGTACTGGACTTTTTCATCCTCTTCTCTTTAAGACTTGGTACCTGCATCTTGGAGAATAAAAAGATGTACAAAATCTCCAAGATACCTATGGTATGAATGAGAAAGAACGCGACAAACCAGATTGAGTGATTATTGCGCGCCGATTTCCACCACGCAACGCCCTTCCAGGCGAGAGACCAGAGAATTACGAAGACAAGAAGCCAGAGTGGCACTCCTTGTTGTTGAGCTATTTCTGTAAATGTTGTTGCGACCATTGAAAGAAAGGGTGCACATTTCTTTATAAACATGTACCTGCAATATCACAAAACCCTTCGGGTTTTAACTCCACCTTAAACCTCAAGGACGTGAGTCCTTGATGACAGTCAAGAATTTCTAATTCTTGATGAGGTGGAGTTTGCTTATGGTTTTGTGAGACCAAAGAAATCCTCTGCAAAATTAAACCACTATCTAAAGATAGAGGATTTCTTTAGGGTTTATACAGTTGTGAGCCTGGCGGGGCGGCATGCATTTACTACTCAAGAAATAGGAATTTTATTTTTCGAAGAATGTCGACGATAAAAAAAATATCACAGAAATCTTTAAATAGCGTGTGGTGCTCATTATCCATAGACTACAACCGATTGTGGTGAATAGTGATGGAAAACACAACAGGTTGGGTAAAAAAGGTGTGGCGATGTTATGCCCCTATTGTTCGCATGTGGATACACGAGTCATCGATAAGCGAGACAGTGGAAGCGTGACAAAGCGGAGGCGCGAGTGCGTAAAGTGCGAGCGCAGGTTCAACACACACGAGTGTATCGAGAAGAGTGCACTTCGTGTCATCAAAAAGGATGGAAGACGCGAAGACTTTGATCGGACGAAACTCCATCGGGGCATTGTACGCGCTTGTGAGAAACGACCGGTTACCGGGGAAACTATTGAAATCATGATAACAACCATCGAGGAAAAATTACGAAAAAAAGGGTGCGATGTAACGAGTTCTTTAATTGGAGAGCAGGTTGCTCGAGAACTTAAAAAAGTAGACAAAGTTGCATATATACGGTTTGCATCTGTCTATCGGGAATTTGCGGATATTTCTGACTTCAAAAAAGAGATTAAGGGGCTGGTGCGCTCATGACTCCTGAAACTTCGAAAACTCTTACTGAAGAAATCAGATTACTCGATAGCTTAGGGAATCTTTTGATTCCCGACAGTGCTCAAGAACTTGAGCAAAGTAAAATGAAATTACAACGATTCTTTACTTATGAAGGTAAAAATCCTTATCAGTACGATATCTATGGAAATCCGATAATCTGGGTTGAGGAGGATGTCAAGGTAACAGATGATATGGGGAAAGTTGTGTTTGTGCAGCCCGGTGTTCGACGGCCTGATTTTTGGAGTCCGCTCGCCATTAAGGTAGTTGCCAGTAAGTATTTCTGGGGAGATCAAGTGAAAGGACAACGAGAAGATTCGGTTGAAAAGATCATTGGCAGAGTGTCCCGATTTGTTGGAAGGCAGGCAATAAAACAAAATTATTTTTCTGAAGAACAAGCACATATTTTACGCGATGAAATTGCAGCGATTTGCCTCAATCAACTCTGCGTTTTCAACTCCCCTGTATGGTTTAATGCAGGAATTCAGGAGTATGACTCGAATGCGGGAGGCGTTTCTGCGTGGAAGTGGGATGCAACGACTGACAGGGTTGTGCCCGCACTTAAAACTGATGATCGGCCCCAGTGTTCTGCATGCTTTATACAAAGCATTGAAGACACCATGGAATCAATCATGGCCGTACAAGTCGCTGAAGCGAACTTGTTTAAGGCAGGCTCAGGTACTGGGACAAATCGGTCGCCCTTGCGAAGCTCCAAAGAAAAACTAACAGGTGGGGGCAGAGCCTCTGGACCGATGAGCTTCTTGCGCGGCTATGATGCGTACGCAGGGATTATTAAATCTGGAGGAAAAACGAGGAGAGCTGCAAAGATGGAAATATTGAATACTGACCACCCAGACATTATGGAGTTCATTGAAGCAAAGCAAAAAGAGGAGAAGAAAGCGTGGGCGTTGATTGAACAAGGCTATAGCGGCGGAATGAATGGAGAGGCGTACTCAAGCATTTGTTTCCAAAATTCTAATATGTCTGTACGTGCAACTGATGAGTTTATGCGCACAGTTAAAGCCGACGGAACATGGCAAACAAAGTACGTGACGAATGGACAAGTATGTGAAGCCTTGAAAGCAAAACAGATGATCCATAAAATTGCTGAAGGTACGTGGATATGCGGAGATCCAGGAATGCAGTTTGACACGACTATCAATAAGTGGCACACCTCGAAAAATTCGGGAAGGATTAATGCGAGCAATCCGTGCAGCGAGTATGTTTTTCTCGATGATAGTGCATGTAACTTGGCATCAATTAATTTAATGAAATTTAGAACAGATGATGGTGCGTTCGATGTTGAAAAATACAAAAATACTGTGCGCAATTTTAGCATCGCGATGGACCTTATGGTTGATGGAAGCAGTTATCCAACAGCAAAGATTGCTCGTAACTCGCGAGATTTTCGACCCTTGGGATTGGGATACGCAAATTTAGGGGCTTTATTAATGAGCTACGGCCTCTCGTACGATTCTGAAGCAGGACGAGCGGTTGCTGCTGCATTGACTGCATTAATGGGTGGTTATGCATACAAGACCTCGGCAGAACTCGCAAGCTTGGTTGGAGCCTTCCCTGGTTTTGCAAAAAACCGAGATGCGATGCTCGACGTCATGAAAATGCATCGAGATGCGGTCAAAAAGATTGATGTGCCTGCAATGCCCGCTCATTTACGCTATATTGTGAATGAAGCGTGGGACGCATGGTGCGACGCAGTCACTTTAGGCGAACGTTTTGGATTCAGAAATTCTCAGATGACGGTATTGGCCCCTACCGGAACCATTGCATTCATGATGGATTGTGACACAACGGGCATTGAACCTGATATTGCACTCGTGAAATACAAAGTTCTCTCTGGAGGAGGTATGCTAAAAATTGTGAACCGCTCCGTGCCGTTGGCATTACGAACACTTGGATATTCTGAAGAAAACATTAATGCGATAATCGGCTATATCGACCAACATGATACCATTGAAGGTGCGCCATTTCTTCGTGATGAACATCTCCCTATCTTTGACTGCGCTTTCAAGCCTTCAAAAGGAAAACGTTCCATCCATTATAAAGGGCATATTCTTATGATGGCAGTTGCGCAACCGTTTATCTCAGGAGCAATTAGTAAGACCATTAATATGCCTGAAACATCAAGTGTGGAAGAAATTGCTGACGCGTATATCTTTTCTTGGGAGCAGGGCTTAAAAGCGGTTGCAATTTATCGAGAAAATTCAAAGCGAAGTCAGCCATTAAACACGCAGAAAACTGAAGGTGAAATGATTAAGAAGAGTTCAGCGCAGGTAGAGCAATCGCCCCAGATTATACAAACGATTGTCGTAAATACTGAACGAAGACGACTTCCCCAAACGAGAAAGTCAATTACGCATAAGTTTGATATTGCGGGGCATGAGGGGTATTTGACCATTGGATTTTATGATAATGATAAGCCAGGTGAGATTTTTGTTACAATGTC
>CAZCXX010000005.1:0-29590 GCA_964502865.1 Candidatus Woesearchaeota archaeon
AATCTCTAATTTCAAATTGGGCGCAGCAAGCTGCGGGGTATTTAACCCAATTTGAGATAAAAAAATATCTACAGGAACATATACTCTTAGTAGGGGTGCTCCTTTTTGCCGCGATTGTACGCATTTATTTTTTCATTAAAGTGGGTGTACAGCCCATCTGGTGGGATGAAGGAGACTATCTTTCCCTTGCTAAAATTTGGGCGCTTGATATGCCTCGACCTGATTGGTACGAACATTTTGTCGGACTACGGCCGCTCTTGTACCCGTTGGTGCTTTTTTCTTTCTTAAAAATTGGACTCGGTGAGCTCTCAATTCGATTCTTCACACTCCTTCTTCCGAGCATTGGCGTTGTCTATTTCACCTATCGTCTCGGAACTTCTATGTATAACAAGCTCGTTGGTGCAGCTGCGGCAGTCATGATTAGTGTCTACTGGGTTGGTTTATTCTACACTTACCGCATCTTAACCGATATTCCTTCGTTGTTTTTCGGACTCGCATGCATTTTCTTTTTCTGGGAATATTATATACAAAGAAATAAGCCTTGGGGGCTGTATGTAGGAATGCTTTTTGGCGTTCTCGCTTTTTCCACCCGGTTTCCTCTTGCACTTGTCCCAATCTCACTTGCACTCTTTCTCATTTTCATCAAGAAATGGCGAGTGATCACTGACAAGACTATTTGGAAAGGTTTGGGTCTCACGATCATATTCCTTTCTCCTTATATAGTGTATTTTATTACAAGTAACTTTTATGCACTTAAGTTCTACCTGGTATCTGGTGCAACTGTTGACGACCCGTTGGAATGGTCAACTATTGGGTTCTTTGCAGGATTGCCCTTTACGTTCTGGAAGATTGCGTTTATTTTAGGAGTTGTCTCATTTTATTCCCTCTTTTTATACGGCGACATGATTTGGAAACAGAAAACAACGAAGTTTAATGCTGATATTTTCATTATTCTTTTTATGCTTGTCCACTTCTACTTCTACATCGCAGTTATCCGAGAGCATACTGATCGATGGCTGCTTATGATGATGCCTCTGATGTTTATCATTGCAGGCAAGGGATTGCATTGGGCTTATTCCCTTATTAAGCCCTATAGCAAATCAATTGCAATCATTGCAGTAGGCATACTGCTCATTGGTGGAGTGTACCAAAATCTTACCCACGCACATAACTTAATTATGGCGAAGAAAGACTCATACAAGGAGATTAAATTAGCCGGCGAGTGGCTTCGCGAAAATACGCCTCCAGAAACACGAGTAATTACCTCTTCAGTCGTACAAAGCCAGTATTATTCTGAGCGATGGAATGAAGGACATTCCAATAAAAATCATAGAATGCCTCCTGAAACCAAGTGCATTGATAACTTGGGTGGCACGAGTCAGAATGCCTCATGCCAGGCCTTATCAGAAGAGCTTTTTGAGCTGTCTAAAGCAGAATTTAAGCCCGATTACTTTATTGTCTCTGTTTTTGAACCAGTGTTCACGCCCCAATGGGTATATTCATACGGACAGCGGAAAAACTTAGCGGTTGTGCAAGCGTATGCTGCTCCTGGCAACCCGCAGCAAGCGATGCTCGTTATCTATAAGTTGTAGTGTTGTATAGAGAACTGCGTAGGATAGATTACATTTTGTACGCATTTCTCTAATGGATAACTGCTAAATACTGTCACCTATCCCATGCAGTTATCCATATCAGATGGTTATCGCTCGCGTTTCGGCTTTAATTGCGAGCGATTACTTGATTTAAAAATGCCTGCTATAACGCCAATTCCATAGGAAACGTGCGTTGCACATCCAATGAGCATAAACAGGGGAATCGTGGTCAGGCGTGAGGTGAGCGACGCGCCAACAAATACAGACAGGAGATAGATAACAAGTCCTATGCTATATGCGGTAAGAAACGAAGGGTGTAAAAAAGCAAGCCAGGGACCAAAGAGAAGTCCAAGTACAAAAAATGCTGGCAAAAAGAAAATGAGGCGCAATGAGGTATAAGGAAATAATTTCATGAAAATACCTCGATGGAAGCCAAAACGAAACGTTTGGCGGATATAACTCTCCCACCCTTTTCTTCGATGATGATATACGTCAATGTCAGGGTCGTAAAGGACTTTCTTCTGCGCCCGGATAATGTCTGCGCATAGTTTTGTATCTTCACCCGGCCAGAAGTGCGGATAAAAACCCCCCACTGCTTCAAACACTTTCTTTTCAACGAAGAGGTTACAACTGGGAAGATCATGATAGGGTCCTTTCGGACCACGTTTATAGCGAATGCTGGCAGGCCCGCTGAATAAGGGTGAAGCAAGGACTTCGCCAGAGACCACCTGAAACGTTCCATCTTGTGGAGGAGTAAAACTCGGTCCGCCCACCGCCCCCACTTCCTTTACATGGGTAAAATACTCGGCTGCATGGGATAACCAATCACGTTTTATCGGATAGGCGTCATCGTCAATAAATGCGAGAATCTTTCCCCGTGCTCGTTTCGCCCCAATATTTCGCTTTTCTGCAGGCTGGATATTGCCTAATGGTATAACTCTTACCTTTTTAGGGAAGATTCTTGAGGGGAGCGGATCATTAGGCAATAAGATAATCTCAAAATTCCGATATTCCTGATTAAGAATATGGCCGACGGACTCCTTTAGGTTATCATTCATGCTCTGTAATGGGATGATTATTGATACTTTTTGTTTCATTGTTAATCGTAATAACGGATAATTTTATCTCTATAGAAAATTGCGGCCGTGTCGAGCAATATCCAAAATACTGCTTTTAGATTAATGGTACTGCCAAACTTATATCGAATGGCAACAGGAGCTTCTAGGATTTTTGCATTCATCTTCTTTGCAATGACAAGAAGTTCCAAATCAAATGCGAACCGTTTTACCGCAATTTTGGGAAATATTTTCTTGATCATTGCATACTTAAAGAGCTTAAGACCGACTTGAGTATCTTGAATATTGAGATTAAAAAGTATATGGTTTATCGCCTGATATGTTCTGCTCATAACACGACGGGCATATGGATAATACACTGAGCTTTCAGCATGCCTCTTACTCCCAACTACAATATCTACCGACTTCTCTTGCATCATCTTAAGAAAGCTCCCTAATTGAAAGGGATTAATATCCCGCCCACTATCGACAAATGCTACATAATCTCCTGACACATACTGGAAACCATATTTTATCGCATTTCCTTTTCCTTGATTCGGTTTGTACCCCACCACCTTAACGTTTTTCCCCTTGACTTGTTGCGCTTCTTGAAAGCAATCGTTGGTACTTCCATCATCAACGATAATTAACTCATAAGGCACCTTAATCATTTCTATATTCCGTTTCGCTTCCTCGATATTTCTTTGTATGTTTCTTGCATTGTACATGGGCATAATAATGGAGAGCTTCATGGCGAAGAGATTATGACATCCCATATAAATCTTTGGTGGCATTTCTTCACTACTCACTGCGACAGTGTCTGAAGGCAACCACTTATAGCGAGAAACCTAAATATTTCCTCACTCCTTCTAGGTTTCTCGAATATAGCAATGGTTTTCTTTGAGGAATTACTTAAGTCCATTGCTATACTTTCGTAAGAGTACAACCGAACCCCAGAGGAAAATTGCAGCCGAAGTCATCAATGCAAGGACGAATTGCAATAAATTATCTGAAAACGTATAAAGGAGGATTGCCTCGGCGACAATAAACAAGAGAAAGATTGGTGCATTACGAATTCTTCCTTGAGAAAGACGGTAGAAAATCACAAGATTGGTGAGCGCGAGTAAACTGGTCGCTAGTGCAGCATATATAATCACCAAGGAAACTTCCGGAAGCGCTTTTCCCGTGAAAATCCAGATAATGAAATCGGGAAAGAAATAGAAGAAAAATAATGCAACTGCAATGCAAGCAAGAAGAATCGTCAGTGCAGAGCGAAATACGTTTCCTTGGCGTTGATGCTCTTTTGCACTAGCGGTTAATGGAAACATTGCCCTACTAATTGGCTGCGTAGCAAAAAGAATTGTCTTTGCAATAACTGCGGTGATTGCATAGAGGCCCGCAGTCACTTCGTCGAATACAATTTTGGCGATGAAAATATCCAAGTTATAAAACACCATGAGTGTACAGACAACGATGAAAACTGGCCAGGAATATTGATAAATTGTGGGAGTGGAAACATGCTTTTCACGCGCACGAAGTACAGATCGTACTATCCATAGGGAATAGAGAAACGCGCATATCACGCTAATTAGAGCACCCGCTACTGCCCCGTACACTTTCCAGCCAATGAATACTAAGGCAAGACCTGCAACGAGCTTAACTACACCCTCAAACATCATTGTATTCCCCAGTGCACGGAACATTTTCCTACCTTGTAGAATTCCTCTTCCAACCGCAGATAGAAACATGGCAAAGATAATAACGCCTGTAAGCGCCATGAGGCTATAAGGTATTTTAAGCAAGGGGGCGAAGGGTATTGCAACGAGTAAAAAAACTACAAATAGTATTGTGGCGATGATCATGGCTTTCCGCATAGAACGAAGGAAGAGGTTTTTCGCCTTCCCCACATCTTGCTCAGCAGCTGCATATTTTGCAAGAACAGTTTGCACCGATTCCGTAAAAATACCAATAACATACATGATGGCAAGCAATGTTGCTAATACGCCGTATTCCGCTACCGTCAGCATACGCAACATTCCGAGATGGAAAAAATAATTTAATACGTTAAATATGCCAAAGGTTATTACCAAAACTGCACTTCCTCCGAGAAGTGCGCGATTAAGCTTCATACAAAAATCCCGTCCCGGAACAAGATGAAGGCAAGAACAATTGTTATTACCTGAACTACATTAATAAATAAGACCACATCATTTTCATACACTTTTTTCTTGAATTTTTGAAGTAGGGCGATTGAGAGATGCTCGATGCCGTAATAGCGCGAATAACGCAAGGAAAGTGAACCATCCTGCTGTGGTGCTGCAAACGACTCTTTGCGCAGACCACCGCGAAGCTTAAGGAGAATCTCTATAAAATTGGGGATGAAAATAAAAAGTGCAAATTTTTCTATATTCCCCAGAATTGCAATTGCTGCAATAAAGGCACCGAGTGAATATGTTAGTACGTCACCTGGAAAGACCTGAGCAGGATTTGAATTGAAAATGAGAAACGCAGCGAGAGCGGCGATCATACAGAGTGAAAGAACAGCAAGATGCGTGCTTCCTGTGGCAGCAGTGGCAAACGCGAGAGCGCCTAAGAGAAGTATTCCTTGGCGCGCTTCAAGCCCATTATATCCTGCGAGAAAGTTAAACGTTGTTGAGGCTCCAACAACACCCAGAGGAATTACCAGAATCAAATACCAATATCCTAGGTCAAAACTTTCCAGAAAAGGCACAAAAACATTTGAGGAACCAGCGTCGATAACGATAAGAGGTATCGCTGCAAAAAGAACAAGGAAAAGACGAATTCGCTTGCTTAATCCTATCTTCCATCCGAGCAGATCATCGATCATTCCGATAAATGCGACAATAAGAATAACTGAGAGAAACGCGAACATTTCAGCCACATGTTCTCCTTCGTGAAAATAAAATGTTTTAAGAGCGACATAGCAGAGTGCGCCAATCACAAACCCGGTAATAACGGTAATGCCGCCGGCTTCAGCAACTTTCACTTCAATAGGTTTGTTCATATCTTTTCCGACGAGACCTGCATGATGCGCACGCCTGATCCATGGGGGAAGAAAAGAAAAGGTAACTATGAACGCGACTATAACCGGAAAGAGAAAAATGTACTCATTCATTTTACGCTCGGCGAAGGTGCTCGGGATACTCCTTAGAAAGGTATTCTGTAACCTCTTGCGTCCCTTCGGGATAATTTATTTCCCAGATACGGATTGGCCCACGTAACCCCTGGTAGACGACAAAATCTTCATCCGGCCTAAGGAGATTTGCACGCTTTAGTTGGTCTACAATATAATCGTCTTCACTATGGACGAGCACGAAGTTTGGATCTTTATCTTTGTAGAGGTAGAGGCGCGCAAGATGCGATTGCACAGTCTTGTTTGAAAGATAAAGTATAACTGCGTCACGCTCAATACTTCCTTGCTGTGTGGCGGCAGGAACCGAAACAATACCTGCCTCGATACCGCTCATGAAATCGTAATACTTTCCATTATGATACGCGTACCTTAGTGGAAGTGTATTTTGTTCTTGGGGCGCGTTTCGATTTTTTTGAAATACAAAAATACCTTTAGGCGCTGCGGTTAAAGTCCCATCACGCCCTTGCTCGATAATGACTGCACCAAGCGCCGCTTTTCCTTCAGGGAGTGTAACCGTGCCATTTTCATCCTGATATATGAGGTCTTGATCAAGCGGGAATCCTCCTTGATAGTATATGAGCGTGTGATTTTTTGCTTCTTCGACTCTCGCTCGTCCTAGTGTCGGTATCCAAGAACGGCGATCGTATGCTTTATCTGAACCAATGCTTGAAAATGCTCCATATTTGCCAATATCGGTTGAATCAATCAGGAGATGAGTTGCTTTGTGGGTTTTGAGAAATTCGAGTGCACTGTTCTTATCACGACCGGTTAAAACGTGCCTGCCCATAAGATGGTTCCAGTAGGGAATTGCGTTTCCTCCATCCACAATGGTCGCACGATTCCCTATGGATTGGACCCAATACCCATAATCCCACCAATGTGCAAACACTGCATTTTGCGGTGTTGAATATCTCACCCATGCCATTGCTCGCTGCCATTGCTGATTGTATACTCCAGGCACATAACTTTGGGATAGTGCCTTGCTTTCTTCATAAAATCGAACGCCTGCAAAAATTGTTGCACCGATAACGAGAACAACTGCTATCCACGAGAGCGACTTTCCAAGGTCATCCTTGGATTGGCGAGCAGTTGTTACTAAAACAACGGCAAGATATGCAACAAGCATTGCTGCAGGGGGTACCAGCATCATTATAAGACGGACCGCACCTCGTGCAGAGGCAATACTTAAGAAAAATAAGATTAATACGAGAAGAAGACCGAAATCTAACTGACGAAGCTGTTCGTCCCCATGATGTTTATGGACGCGATAATATACAAAACAAGCTGCTGCACCAAGAACGATAAAGCTTAATGCATACACCACAACACTGAGCGTGTTTGTACCATTGAGTGCTGCATCAGGTGCATATCTGCTAAACACAATGCCGAACAAGAAAAAGATATAGGCGAGCGTTAGCAGCCACCGCTCTTGTGTGCGCAATGAACGCGTAAACTGATGGAACAAAACTATGGAGCCAACAAAAAATAGCCAGAAAAGGAGGGGGACACCTTGAATAACTGGACCAAAGCTGTTTGCCCATTCTGAGAAGAACGGCTGCCGATTTTCTGCAACAGTTACGCCGAGGCGATCAGTTATCGGGTTTATTAGGTTATTTTTAATTTCGGTAAATTTCCCGGTGATAAAACTCGGTCCGAACGCAATCATAACTACAATCAGTCCCGCTATGAGTACAATCATCAGAGCGACGAGCGGTCGAGGAAGCGAGCGAGTAAATGTGATGCGATCGATAGCGTGCTTCAATGGCTCAACTCTAACGAGCATGAATTGAATACCTACGCTCAACAGCGTGAGCATCGTGATGAGCTGCGGAATTGCAAGACCATAATTCTGCAAAGAATCAAAGAAGTTAGCACCAAATCGTGTGGTGAAGGGGAAAGTACATGCAATAGAAACTACGAGCCAGAGCGCCAGAGCGCCAGAACGTGTACGATTCATTTGCCCTAGTAGAAATGCAATGAATGAAGCAACGCTAATCGTGAATAAGATATACGCTGCTCCGCCCCAGGTTAAATTCATTGCAGCCGCAACTAATCCGGCGAGCGTTGCCCAGATGTATGCACTAATGGGTTTCGTAGAACGCCAGGCTTTGATGAAAGTATAGAATGCGAGGAACAGAAGGAGGAATCCTGCAGACTCTTTTTCAGGAATGCCTGCGATAGTACGTGGCAAGAGGGTGGGGATTATAATAAGGAAAAACGAAGCGATTGTCGCTACGATATTTGCTCGCCGTTCTCCTAAGTGCTCGATGAATACAAGCCGTACAAGTGCAAAGAATGCTAACACTGTCAATGCAAACATGAATGCTGGAAAAATAACTGCAGAATGTTCAACACTGGTTGTCCAGAGCGTGCTGGCAATCATATGGAACCAGGCAATCATATACGGGAGACCGGGAAGTTCGCCACTAGTGTAATAAACGCTTGGCACATATCGAAATGTATCAATGGGCATCAGAGAACCATGCTCGACTATATATTTTGCCCAGCGCAAAAAGAGGAAAGGGTCAAGGTCAGGACCGAGTGTCCATGAGCCAGTGCTTACATCGCGCAACCCTGCGAGATTACGCGTGCGAAGCCAGTAGGCAAAATAGGCTAGAGCGAGCGCGACCAGCGCTATGCTCCAGTGCTTTTTTTCCTTAAGAAATACCGCTACTTTTTCTTCTCGGGCTGTAAACTGTCGATCCTCTTCCATACGGCAAATAATAGAAGCGGGCTATATAAAGCTTTCAATGTTTGGCCAGTAGATGAGCTTTTCCGAATAAATACTCATCAAAAATCTACCTGCGGTATAATTTAATCGGATCCTATTGTCTTTTTTACTTTTTAATTATTAGCTACACTTTTTGAGTGTCAGCAGAATAAGGTCATGCCCCGACCGAACTGGTGGGGGTATCTTGCCAAAAGAAGTTTATGAAGCGATGCAGAAGCGAGCCGAGCTAAAGAGAAAGAAGTTTGGTAAATATGTAGAAGCTGATGTCGTGAGGACCGAGGTTGTTAAGCATCTTAAGGAAAAAGGATTATTGGATAAGGGCAAGGATTATTTGTAAAATCAAAGTCCAAGATAGGTTTTTATACAATCACCCCTCTAGCTATAAATGGTTGGAATATCTGAATCAGAAACAAGAAAGACTTTAATTGATCCGATATTGAAGAGAGCTTCTTGGGATGTGAAGGGCAGTTATGTTAAGGAAGAAGTTAATCCTGTTAAATCTAAATTTGAATTAAAGCAGTATATTGGTCGTGAAGCAGGTATTGAGAGAGGAGTAGATCGGTTTATTGATTATCTGTTATTAGACGAAGATAGAAGTCCTTTGGCAGTCATAGAATCAAAGAAAACATCTATCAGTGTAGAGAAAGGAGAAATTCAAGCTAGAACCTACCGCGATGATATTGAGAAAAAAATCAGGATAAAGATACCAATTTTCCTAACAAATGGACATACTTGGTATTATGTTGATGATTTAGACAGAAGAAGACAAATATTACTGCCATTTACTCAAAAAGATCTTCATAGAATCGTTAGTTTAATGAAGAAGAGAAAAGACCCTTCAAATATTAAAATTAATACTAAAATAGTTGATAGACAGAGAGGAATAGAAGCGGTTAAAATAGTGTTGGAGCATTTCGCCAAAGGTCACAGAGAAGCCCTCGTTAATATGGCAACAGGAACAGGTAAAACGAGAGTGGCTATGGCGATTATTGAGGGATTAATAAAATCAGAATATGTACAGAAAGTCTTGTTTGTTGTTGATAGAATTTCCTTAGGAGATCAAGCTAAAGAAAAAGGTTTCAAGAAATTCTTACCAGATAGTCCTATCTGTGAATTGAATAAAGAAGAATATTCTGATTCTGCAAGATTCTACGTTTCTACAGTTCAAACTTTAATGTCTGCTCAAAAACCCAGAGGTAAGTTTTATGAGAAGTTTGGTGCGGGTGCTTTTGACTTAATTGTTTTTGATGAGGCTCACAGATCTTACTACGATAGAAATAATGATATTTTCAAGTATTTTGATGCATTGAAATTAGGCTTGACCGCTACACCTCTGACACAAGATATGAAAGATCTAAGCACATTCAGATTATTTAATTGTGAAGAAGGAAAACCGACCGTTAAATATGATTATGACTCTGCTGTAAATGATAAGGTTCTTGTTCCTTATGTCGCCGATATAATTGAAACTAAAGTTTTGTCTTTAGGAATAGAAGGTAAGAAATTAAGTAAAGAATTGCAACAAGCACTAAAAATACAAGAAGAAGAACCAGAGAAATTCCAGACTCCAGGTTCTAAATTTGAGAAGTTTTTTACTGATGAGAAGACTAATGAATTAATTATTAGAGAATTTATTGATAGATGCTATAAATCAGATGATAATAGACCATGTAAGAGTATATTCTTCTGTGCAAGCGTAAGACATGCAGAAGCATTAGAAATGTTGTTCCAAAAGTTATATCCTACGTTAGCCAAAGATGTGAAAGCCATTACTTCAGATAAATCTCGTTATATGGATGAAGTTAAGAGATTTGGGAAGCGAGATAGTCCTAGAATTGCATTATCTGTGGGAGTTCTAGATACTGGAATAGATGTGCCCGAGATAATGAACCTCGTTTTTGTTAAACCAGTCATTTCTTCTATTAGATTCTGGCAGATGCTGGGAAGAGGAACAAGAAGCCTTTCTGCATGTGAGAATAAAGAGTGGTTGCCAACCAAAGACACTCAACATGTAAAGAATGATTTTTTGATATTGGACTTCAAGTTTGGAGATTGGTCTAATGTAATGCAGCACAAGCTGAATGTTTCAAAGCAAAAGTCCTCTGGAACAGATGCTAAAACAAGAATATTCTTGGAGCAAGTTGACGCTTTGGAGAAGAATTTAGATGAGAAAGAGAAGAAGATTGTAGAGAAACAAATTTTAGACACTATCAAAGAGATAGATATAGATTCTCCTCTTGTAATTGAGAAAAGAGAGATAATAAGGAGAGTTGTTTCTTCTAAGTTTGATTTAAAGAAACATGTCAAAGAATTAAGAGAAGAAATTGCTCCTCTTCTGATATACTCTCCTTCTGAAAATGCTAAAGTGTACAGTTTTATCTCTCAATGTGTTAAGCTCTTTGATTTTATTAAAACTGGAAATAAGGACAGAATAACAAAGGTGGAGGAGTATGTTGTTGAGAGAGCAGACGCTATTTGGGATAAGAACTTAGACGCAATAATTGCAAAAAGAGATGACTTGATAAGAATACAAAAAGAGCCATTCTGGGAAGAAATTACTTTTGAGGATGTTGACTTCCTAGTTAGAGATATTGCCCCCCTTATGATATTCTATGAAGAGGAAAGAAAGAACATGCTGAAGATTAATGCACCCGATATGGTTACTAAAGTAGAAAAGGAAATTATGGAGATTAAAGAAGATAAGGACTTCAAGGAGTTTGTTGAAAATAATCTATTAATGAGAAAAATCAGAGATGAGGAAGGAGTTATGGCTAAGGAGCTTTTGGAGATAGAGAATAGACTGAAACAGCTTAATCCTGCTCTTACAATAGACAATATTCAACAAAGCAAAGACTTTGTTCTTTTCTTGAGGGAGTTAGTTGAGATAAAGGGTTTGCCTGATCCACAGGAAATGATTAAATGGGAATTTGATAAGTTTGTCAAAGATAGGAACGAGCATTATACCTCTGAACAACTTAAATTCCTAAGACTTTTGGAGCAGGTGTTTGTTAGAGCCAAACATGTAGAATTAAAGAATTTTGCCGAGCATCCACTAGCAGAAGGAAGACCTTTAGACATATTTACCAAAGAACAGCTTGAGACAATAGTTGTTAAATGCAATAAACTCAGGTGGAAATAAGATGATTAGTAAAGAACTCAGAGAAAGCAAATTTGATAGATTTAAGACAGGATACATCGATGAAAGCGGAGATTGTGGTCTGAAAGGAAGCAAATGTTTGGTTTTAACCTACATCTGTCTTGATGAAAAGAAAAAAGCATCAAAAATAATGAAGAGAGCAAAAGAAGCTTTAATTAGGACAAAAAAAGGAAACCTGTGGCTTAATCGGCATGGAGGAGAAATAAAGTTTAACTCCTTTCCAGATCAACATGTTTTAGTAAAGACTCTAGAAGAACTGTCAAAGCTTAAATTTGATATAATGTTTCGTGCTTTCAAGAAGGAAGGGAAAAACATCAATCCTAAAGAAAAGGAGAGACTACTTCATGATTTACTTATAGAAAGCTTAGCGAATAAAAAGCCGATGCCTACGAAGATCGTTGCAGATAAGGATTATTTCCAGAATAAGAAAGTTGCTTGTCTTGCAGTAAGGGACTATATAGAAGAGATCTATCCAGATGGAAAAGGAAGCCGTACAGCATACCGCTTTGACCTTGTAGAGGAAGAGGAGTACAGTAAAGAAAGAGAACACTTTGATCTTGTCATTTCAATAAAACATGAAAACTCAAAAAATAACCTTGGGTTACAAGTTGCCGATCTTATAAGTGGAGCAATTTTCCAAGAAATAGAGCATGATGACAAAAGATATACTGAAATAATAAGAAAGAATGCAGAAATTAGGGGAGGGACTATAAAGCCTTTAAGAGAGTAATGATAGTGTTACAATACCCTCCTACTAGTCTATCCCATCAGCAGTGGCTGGTGGGCACCTTTCGGACTCCATTCGAGAGGGATGTTATATGCAACAATACACACACGCACACACAATTTAAAAAACCTTGTATATGAAATTAATATCTGTTATGGAATAAGGAAAAAGGTGTATACACCTTTTGGTAAAGATTTATATACCTGCCCTCCATGTGTAGCTGATGGTTTTGAAGGGCAATCCATTAAGTGGGGAGGAGAGAAAGATAGTTTCTACACGCCTTTACCAGACGGAATTCCTTTACTTTAAGAGGCTCTGCGAGCAAGAAGGAAAAAAAGTAAATACTAAGCTCCGAGAGATAATCCGTAAAGAGATTGGGATGGAAGCGTAAGAATGAAAGATGAAGACAAAATAGTATGTGAAAAGACACATGCCTCAGCTGAACAATATAATTTAATGATCTGGACGATATTTTCTGTAGGCATTGCAGTATCCATTTACATTCTGAATATTAACTTTCGCCATAAAACAGAATTTGGAGCAATGCAATTTTTTACCAGTATTTTAGGCTTCTTCATTTTAGTGTATAGCATTTTGGCAATAGAGTCGTTTAGTCAAAAAAAGAGCCTATTGTATAAAATTTATCATTATGGAATAAAGAAAAATGGTCTTGAGCCTAAAATAAAAGAACTACCATTCTATAGATTCGACTGGTTGGCTGAGATAATTCTATTTTCGGTTTTACTAGCATATAATTATCTTTTTCTGTTTATTTGGATAAATAGTTCTCTTGAGAAATACGGAGAAAAAATCATGGCTTTGGATTTACCAATGTTAGTATTTTCTCTTGTACTAACTGTCATAGTCGTATCCAATTGGATTACAAGACCAAAAGACGATAGCGGAAATTTTATAGAGAACATTAGAGTCTTTATATTTAAGAATTACTTAAAGAATTATGATGAAATTGCAAAAAGAATACAAAGAGAGAAACCAAACAAATAAAACTGAGTGGCGAGAAATTGAGTTTGGAAGTTTAATATACTTTGAAGTAAGGAAAGGAGAGAGTATCACAAGAGATAAAGTGACTGAGGGAGGAGTTCCTGTAGTAGCAGGAGGACAACAACCTGCTTATTACCATAACAAAAGCAATCGTCCAGGTGAAACTATCACGATTAGTGGCTCTGGTGCTTATGCTGGATTTGTTAATTATTTTAAAGAACCGATTTTTGCTTCGGATTGTTCGACTGTGCAAATCAAGAACGATTTAATTTCTTCAATGTATGCCTACTTATTTTTAAAATCTTATCAAAGTAAGATTTACTCAATGCAAAAAGGAATTGCCCAACCACATGTTTATCCAAAAGATATAATTAAAATAAAAATACCTCTACCCTTCTCAAATGGAAAACCCAACCTTAAAGAACAAGAAAGAATCGTTTCAATATTAGAAAATGCAGAAAAATTAAAAGAAAGGAGCAAGAATACTAATGTTTTGCTTGATGAATATTTGAAGAGCGTTTTTAATGAGATGTTTTGTAACAAAGACTTTGAAGAAGTTGAACTAAGAAAGACGGTAGTAGACAAGAAAGATTTTGTAGATGGACCATTTGGATCAAATTTAAAGGTCTCTCATCAAACTGACGAGGGAATAAGATTAATACAAATAAACAACATAGGTGTTGGAAACTGGAGAGATAAAACAAAGAAATATACTACTGAAGAGAGATATACTAAACTTATAAGACACTCTGCAAGTGGTGGTGAGATCGTAATTGCTAAGATGGGGGAACCGCTAGGAAGGGCTTGTTTTGTTCCAGAAGAAATAAATAAAGCGTTAATTGTAGCAGATTGCATGAGATTAAGAGTTACAAGTAACGAATTTGATAAGAGGTATATTCTGTTTTTCTTAAACTCGCCTTATTCAAAGAGACAAATCGAAGATATGTCTCATGGATCAACAAGAATAAGAATAAATCTCTCAATGATAAAATCTTTAAAAATACCTGTTCCACCTCTTGACCTTCAGCAGAAATTTGCAAAAATAGTTGAGAAAACTGAAATATTAAAAGAGAATATTAAGAAAAGTAAAAATTACTCTGAGGAGTTAATTAATTCTTTAACGCGAAAAGCATTTAGAGGAGAGTTATAAGATGAGTGTCTCTAAAGAAAAGATGCAAGAATTTAGAGATAGAATGGAAAGTTATAACTATCTCAGGCAAAATAGAGTAGCCTATTGGCAATCTATCGCTATAGTTTTTGGAACTTCTGCAGTCATTCTTCTTATCAATTTGATTACCAAGGATAATCTCTTTTTGCAAATCGTTATAATTCTGGGATTATTTATTTTAGCAAATCTAGCTTATAAGCAATCTGTTAAACAGACACAGAAACCTATCTTTGTGGGCGACAACATTATAGGTACTGTTGAGAAAAATCCAGTTAGTGTTAAAGATAAGGATGGAAGAGAATATTCTATTTTCTCTATGAGTGATATACAATACAACGCGGATAAACCTAAAAAGGAGCACTCCCAATAATAAAGATGTTACACACAGAACTCAAATCAAAAATACGAAGGTTATGGGATAAATTCTGGAGCGGTGGAATTAGCAATCCTCTTCAGGCAATAGAACAAATATCATACTTGATCTTTATGAAGAAACTTGAAGATAAAGATGTTCTTGATGAACAAAATGCAACTCTCAAAGGAATAAAGTTTAAATCGATCTTTGGAGGACATGAAAACTGCAAATGGTCTGTATGGAGTGAATATTCTTCAGATAAAATATTATCACATGTTAGAGATGTAGTATTTTCATTTATGAGGGGGTTGGGTGGGGAAAGTTCCCATTATTCAACCTATATGAAGGATGCTACTTTCTCTTTACCAACCGCCTCTTTGTTAATCGAAGCAGTTAATATAATTAATGACTTGCATATTAAAGAACAAAACCAAGATACACAGGGAGATATTTACGAGTATCTTTTATCTGAATTGCAATCGGCAGGCAAGAATGGGCAGTTTAGAACTCCAAGACATATAATTAGAATGATGGTGGAGCTTGCTAATCCTCAGTTAGGGGATAGAATATTAGATCCAGCCTGTGGAACAGCAGGGTTTTTAGTAAATACCTATGAGCACATTCTAAGAACAAATCAAAAGAATGGAGTAAGTACGTTAATGCCTCAAAAGAAGAAGATGCTAGATGAAGAATCTCTGTATGGATACGATATTGATAGAACAATGGTAAGAATAGCTGTTATGAACTTAATGATGCATGGGATAACTGATCCTAAGATAGTTGGCGAAGATACTCTCTCAAAGAGATACAATGAGAAAGGAGTATATGATGTAATATTAGCTAATCCCCCATTTAAGGGATCTATAAATGAGAGTGAAAAATCTGACGAACTTACCATAAGCACAAGTAAAACTGAATTATTATTCTTAGAATTAATGTATAATTGTCTCTCAATTGGTGGAAGATGTGCCGTGATTGTTCCTGATGGCGTCTTATTTGGTAATTCTAATGCACATAAGTCAATAAGAAGATTGCTTTTAGAAAAATGTAGATTGGAGGCTATAATCTCTATGCCTTCTGGGATCTTTAAGCCATATGCGGGAGTTTCAACTGCAATACTATACTTCACCAAAGGAGAGCCAACAGAGAAAGTTTGGTTCTATGATATGGAAGCTGATGGTTTAAGTTTAGATGATAAGAGAAACGAGATAGATAAAAATGATATTCCAGACATTTTAGAAAGTTTTGAAAGAAGAAACAAAGAAGATAATGAGGATAGATTCAAGAAACATTTCTTTGTTTCTGTTGAAGAAATAAAGTCTAATGATTGGGATTTATCTATAAATAAATACAGAAAAGAGAAAGAAGTAGAACAGAGTTATAAAAAGTCTTCAGAAATCCTTAGTGAAATGAAAAAAGAAGTGAAAGAATTAATAAAGGGAATTGAGGAATTAGAAATTCAATATAGCTAGAAGAGTAAGCTTCTGGGCAACTAAAGCAACGATCGAAGCAAATTATCTTGTCTCAGAAGCAAGCAGGATTCACAACCTCAAACATATCAAGCACAATCGGAGTGAGATAGACTTCCATGAGTGCGCCTGCAAAGAGAACCACAATCGCGAGAATGATGAGGTTAAGCGAATCTTGCAGCACCTCCCAGAATTTCGCGGTCCCTGCTTCATGCTTAATGACTGCAACCGAGACCATGCCCCCTGCAAGTGCGACAATGAAATATGATCCGATTTCAGGGATACCATGAATCATGTACCGTATAAGTCCGGCATGAAGGCATGACGCAGCCGATTTTGTAAATATCCCGATTGCCGCAGCAATAACGCTTGCATTCCAGGCGAGAATGAAAATAACTCCTGCTCCAAAGACAAGCGAGAAAATAAGGGTGAAAATCAAGACATAGATATTATTAGTAAAAATGAGATAAAGGCGCTCAGTGCTTGTTGCTGAGCCGGTAACGCTCGTGCCTCGCTCTAACCCGTATTGGGCGACACAGTCATCGACATTGGTGGGGCGGTTGATGACACAATACGTTTCAATTTGAGCCCTGAAACTGTGCTCGGAGGAGAAAATCATATATCCCAACGCATAGGCAACAACGAAGCCGAGAAAGAGCCAGAGGAAGACAAAGATTGCCTTTCGATGTTCCTTGATCAGTGCGATTGTTCCTCGGCGCGGCGTAATCTTTCCCTCTTCAAGTTTTATCGTGTAATAGACAAACGGCATTGAGAACATGACGGTAAAAGTTACTAAGAGAATGCCTGAATATTTCGCAAGAACGGGATCGCGGGCAAAAACTCCTTCAACGAATAAAATGGAAACGCTAGCGTAAAAAAGCCCGACAAAAAATAGTTCCCATGGATGTCGCTCTGCCTTACGGGGGTTTATTAACATTTCTAACATACACACCTCAAAATTATGAACAAGTGAATGAGAAGATACTTATATAGCTTTGCTCGTTTTGTGAAAGACCTTTTCGGAGTAATAACGGAAGAGAAGTTAAAAATTATAGGAAATCACTTTAATTTTAGCAGTTTTCTTATGTGATTTCCTATCTAGCGAATAACATAGATATGGAGGATTCTGTTGATTGTGTCATCTGCAGCCAGAATCCTCCAGACAGAGAATTCTGTACAAAACGTGATAAAACTAACAGAATTCTCTGTATTGCAAAAATTAATGTTATTCGCTATAATGCTTGTGTTCTGCCTGATGCTGCCGCTCGAGCTCTTGCATCATTTCTTGCAATTTTTGTGCGCACAGCCCAATTTGCGCTGTGAGCTGCACTTGAGAAGCCTTTAGTTTATTCAATTGGTCTTCAATTACTTCGGACAACGCTTCCGGCGTTTTTCTGACGAGCACACCGGCGCCAACTTCTACGAACAATTTCCGATCAGCAAGGTCTGTTTTGCAATAGACTCCCTTTCCGAGCGGGGCGAGCATTCTTGTTTCAGTGCTCGATGTGAACGATTTCATTGAGGATTGAAATTGCGCAAGTTCTGCAATTTGTCGAGTAAGAAATTCGTCATGCTCTTCAAGCTCACGCGTATATTGCTCAAGTTTGCCTGCTTGCTGTAAGAGCTGTTGATCCATCGTAAGTGAACTACGTTAACCCTCCTGATAAAAGGAGACACTGAAGGGAACTACGTTATCTGTTGAAGAAAATGAGGGGATTTAAATCTTAGTATGGAGAAAATTGAGCACAGAGTATTACTCAAAAGGAGTATCTTTACAAACATTTAAATATGGCGGATAAATAGGATTTTTATGGAACAGTACCAACCACGAAAAGTTAACGAAAACCACTTAATTGCTCCGACTACCTCGAGCAATACTCACACTATAAATATGTTGAACTCTGCCACACCAACAGAACAACGCATTGATAGCGAGATTTTGGGAGCGATTGCTCGAGACGCACTATTGCGATACAAAATTGATGCACTCAAACGAGAGATGCCTGAATATGCTGCATTGAGCGGACTCGTGCAGCGTGTAAACGCTGAACCGGTAGCAGGCATTCCTCTTTCAGTTGCCCGGCAGACGTTGTATGAACAGTATAAAGCGGCAGGTATGGAGATCCCGTATGAGTTTATTGATCAAGCGATTGAACGAGCGTTTCCCTCAGCAGAGAAAGTACAAAGATTGCTTGGCGCACATCAAGCATTACCTACTAAGAAAATTTTGAGGGCTCAGTTATCGGACATAATGAATTCCTATGCGGAGCGATGCATCAACACTTTAGAAGAAACTTACCCTGGAAGTACATTTTCATATTCGATAAGACGTAGATTTTCATTTCCTTGGAGGATGAAAAATGAGCGTGTCTCATTTTACGAGCGCTCTGAGGATGATGCTGCATCGGTATTTTGTCAACATGGTAAAAAGATTGCAGAAGTCATATATAACAATAGACCATCTTCAGCTTTTAACATTCAATATCACAGCATGATTATTATTTCAAATCGTTTTGTTGTTGGATGCGACGAAATTTTAAAAGAGTGGCGAAGAACAATTGATAAATATATCTTTGATAATTTTCCATATGAAAGTCACCCCCAGAGTATATATGGAAAGTGGAAAGTAACTTATCACGAGAGAGTTTCTTCGATATCACCACAGTGAAATACTTATTTATGAACAACCATCGTAAAAGTGGACGATTGATTATTAGAACCTCTTGCCCCCATTATTCAACTCAGGTTAAGTCGATACTTGATTTTGACAAAGATCTCCTCCCTTAATCTTGCCGTTTAATCTCCCAAACTTCCAACCACTCCATAAACAGTTTTTGCTCGGCAACTAGTGTGTGCACGTATTTTAATTTCTTGAGCAGTGCAAGAATACGTTCTTTGGTTGTGAGAGAAGAAAGGAGAAGTAAGATTATTCCGCCTTGGGCGAGATGCTTGGGCGCTTGCTTGAGAAAGCGAAGGGTCAACTCATCTCCTTGTTTGCCTCCGGCAAGCGCCACCTTGCTTTCATGATCTTCTCTCGTGTCATCGGGAAGATAAGGAGGATTGCACACAATGACATCAAAGCGACCGGTGACATTTTCAAAAAGGTCTGATTGAATTGCGGGGAGGCGTTTCAACTTCAGGAACTCAATTACTTCGGGATTAACATCGACCGCGCAAACTGACGATGCGCCTGCATTCAGTGCTGCTTCGCTGAGGATTCCGGAGCCAGCGCCCATGTCGAGAAGCGAGCGAGAGCGTACAAAGCGAGCGAGTGTTCGCGCAAGGAGGTGGGAGTCTTCAGCGGGTTGATAAATCATAGTTTTTTATTTTCTTCAGGAAAAAGACGAGGAAGAGGGAGAGATAGGGAAGGAGAACTAAGGTTTTAATGAGCTCAGCGAGGAGGTCGGGGAGAAAACGGTCAAACATGTAGATGAGTGCAAAAAAGAGGAGAGAAATGAAGAGAACGAAAGGATAGTTTCGTCGAACAAGATGTGCACTTTCTCTGATTGATGTCCAGAAACCCGTTCCATGAATGACACAGAGTATGTTTGCAAACGCAAGAAAGATAACACCTCCTACAAAGCCGAGTACCCAGACACCCATTACCGCCCCGAGTGCAGCGGTCGTACTTATGGCAAGTAAGTATTTTCCGACCGTTATCGCGAGCACGTTTAAGAGCGCGAGGGTCAGCGTTGTGGTAAGCAGCAAGAGGAAATTCAAGCCGGTGCGCTTCCACACTGAGAGGAACATACGAGACAGACCCTTTGAACGACTTGTTACAACAGTATATGCATATGAAAGAAGCGCGCTAAAACAGACTGCGAGAATCAAGAGTTGTAGCACTATCGCGAGTATCGACCAGAGAATATTCGCTGCATTTGTTTGCAGAAACGGTAAGACATACAACGAAAGTCTGCCCATTAAAAACATTCCAACCATCAGTATCAGCGCAGGCAGCAGGATGAGCGGATTTTTTCCATAGGCCTTCGCTGCTTCAAGAGCAGTTACGCCAACTTCACCGAGCCTCATGAGGAGAACTTCGCCAGTAGATCGTCACCAAAGTAAAGCGTAGCGCCTAGAACTAGGACGAGCACGATTAAAATAATGGCAAGAATAATCGCGGTCTTTTTTCCCTTGAATGTTGCAGGAGGTTGTGTTCCTCCAAACGCATTTGCTCCTGTTTGAGGCTTTGCAGGAGCAGCACTTGGAGGTGCAGAAGAAGCAGAGGAGGTTTGGGGTGGAGATGATGGAGGTTTTGTTCCTGGAGTTGAAGGAGCTTTTTGTACTGCCTGATTCACAGCAGTGCCTCTCTCGCCATACAAGACTCCTGTTGCACTGGGTGCAAGCATGCCTGCTGCTCCACGCACCTCTATCGCGCTGTACCCTGCATTGATAAATGTCTGCATGGCATTCTCAATACTTTCACCGCGTTCAAGCGCGTTCCGTATGCCCCCTATGATTTCCTCTTTCATATTTCGATCATCTGTCCATTTGAAACTAAGTGTACTGTTTTATTTAAACTATACCCCATCTCAACTGCAAGTTTTGCTCCAGCCATACGTTTCGCTAGTTCTCCATGAGAAGGAATAATGTGTTCTGGTTTGGTAAGCTTAATAAGATCACGAAGATCTTCCCGGCCTCCATGGCCTGAAATGTGTACATTATCGAAAATCCGGACATGGTGTTTTTTAAGGCGACGCTCAAGCTCTTGCCGATTCGCTTCATTAACTGGTGTAGGAATTGTTTTTGAAGAGAAAATGATATGGTCATTGGCTGAAACAGTCAGCGGAAATTGATTTCGCGAGATGCGGTCGAGAATAGAGCCCGGCTCTCCTTGATGACCAGTGCAGACGATGAGATAATTCTTTTTGTTTTTGTTGATACGGCGGAGCACACGCTCCATTTGTTTTTTATAGGTAAGCAGTTGAATATCCCGACGGAATGGGGCTTGGCCAATATTTTGTGCCGCAGTCACGTATTTGCTTAAGCTTCGGCCGACAAAAACCACTTCCCGGTGAAGTCTACGACCCATTTCAGTAATTGTTTTCAATCGTGCAATATGGGAGGAAAACGTGGTTACAATCATGCCTGCATTACGATTGTCTGTTGTGAAAAAAACATCTTCTAAAAGTCCTTTTGCAATTTTCTCTGAGGGCGTCTTACGGTCATCAGGCGCATAGAGGCAATCAACAATTAATGCTTTGACACCCATGTTGGCTAACTCCTTAATTCTCCGATAATTGGGCTTATTACCAAATACAGGAGAATTGTCCAGCTTGTAATCATTTGCATATAATACGATGCCTTGTGGTGTATGAACCGCGACCATTGCGCTTTGGATTGTTGAATGTGTCATATTGACCAGCTCTACTTTGTATGAATTTTTTCCACGTACCATGTAGGTTCCATCAACAGGCACGGTGACAATGCGGTTTCGAATCTTTTGATTTGAGTCTCTCATAAGCACCTTGAGCACTTCCATCGTGTAGGGCGTTCCAACAACATCTACATCATAGCGGGGAGCTATATACGGAACGCCGCCCACATGATCAAGATGTGCGTGCGAAATGAGGAGTGCGCGTGCTTTGAGGCGGAGACCTTTTTGATCAAGATAGAGGTCATTGGGGAGGGCACCGAGAGCACGCATTCCCCGTTCGGTGGGAATCTTTTCGCGCTCGGTTACCCCGACAATTGCCGGCAAATGCAAACCGGCGTCAAAAAGAATAACGTCTTCGCCATCTTTGCCAATCTCGAGCGCAGTCATATTTTTTCCCACCTCGTCATACCCGCCAATGGCGTGCAATTTCATAAGGGCACGAGGAGAGTGCGGTTTAAATAGCTTATTATAGGAAATCACTTTAATTTCCGTAGTTTTTATGTGATTTCCTATCTAGCAAACAACACAAGCACTACGAAAATTAATGTTGTTTGCTATAGCGAGTCAGGGGCAAACTATAAATAAGTTTACTTCTCACTCTAGAGATGGCACGCCATCATCATGTGTTGTATAGTATTGTTTGTATTCTTCTTATCATTCAGTTAGTAACTTTTATCACGTTTAGTTCGCGTATTTCGCAAACAAACGGCGAACTCGCCAGTACCAACGCTGAGCTTGAAAATCAATCCCAGACATTTGCCTTGGCACTTGTGCATTTAGACGCACAAAACCAACGAAGCTTTAACGAAATATCGCTTACTCTGCATGAATTAACCTCGAGATTAACTAAACAGCAATCTTCCTTTGAAGAACAGATTACCTTGCTTAAGTCAAAGGGAGGCGACTTTTCAGGCATTATTTCAGAAGCAGTCAAAAGCGTTGTTACGGTGCGAACAGATAAATCGCTCGGAAGCGGATTTGTCGTTGATAAGCGAGGATACATTGTTACCAATTACCACGTCATTGCAGGCGCACGACAACTGGCGGTTGCAACTCATGATCGGCAATTAATTGGGGCAACGCTTGTAGGCACAGATAAATTCCGCGATCTCGCGCTCTTAAAAATAGATGCGAATTACCCTGCACTCTCATTAAGTTCATCAGAAAAACTGCAGGTCGGGAATAAAGTTATCGCTATTGGAAATCCGCTCGGATTGTCATTTACTGTTACTGAAGGGATTATCTCTGGCTTGCATCGCGAAGGACCGAATGGACTCGAAGAATACATTCAGACCGATGTATCGTTGAACCCTGGAAATTCAGGAGGGCCTCTCATCGATACTAATGGCGCAGTCATCGGAGTAAATAATTTTAAAGTGGGGGACGCCGAAAGTCTCGGGTTTGCATTGGAAAGTAATGCACTGAAAGGAGCCATACGAGAAATGAGTAATTCAACGTTGGTTTTATCATGACGCGCCTAAAACCGAGTGTGCGCGTTAATAGACGCTATCTCCTTATCCCTCACGCAAGCAAAGAAAAAATTCAAGAGGCATTACAAGCAGGATTAGGTACTCTTGGGTTAGCACGAGTTGCTCCTCTCTTTGTCATTACGAAGAAAAGCGAGCAGTGTGTACTTTCCATTGATCGCCAATCACTGGATGAAGTGCGCGCTGCATTTGAACTTGCGCCTCAGAAGATTGCAATTATTCGCGTGAGTGGGACGATTAAGGGCTTAGGGATTTGAGGACCCATACCGGGTTTCTTTCGGTATTGACTAAGCTTTCGCAGAAACCTTTAATTATGCCTTTGCACTTATCAGGCCATGCAAAAAAGAGGCCAATTGCAACTTTCATTTGGGATGATTTTTTCAATTCTGATTATTATCGTGACTGTTGGAGTGGCATTTTACGTCATTAGTGAATTCATGGAAACCGGGCGCTGCACCGAACTTCGCGCATTCCATGAAAACTTGCAGCGTGAAATAGACACCACCTGGCGTTCTGCATCTGCACAACTTACTTATAATCGTGCATTGCCCTCTTCAGTTACTTCTGTTTGTTTTGGTTCTATCGCAACCTTGGATAAAGAGAGGCATGGCGTGGAAGCCGCTGCATTCCAATCGTACCGAGATACTGATAATAACTTCTTTATTCACCCTGTTCAATGTGGGCGTGGCGTGAGTGTGCGTCAACTTTCCCACGTCGGTGTAGCTAAAGCATTTTGTGTGCCAGTACGAGACGGGAAGGTAAAACTTGCTCTTTCTAAGGCAGCGAGTACGAGTAGTGAGGTTACCCTTTCTCCATGACCATGAATAAGAGAGGCATTGAATTGAGCTTTAACTGGATCTTTTCAATGATTGTTGGCGGTGCTATTCTTTTCCTTGCACTCTATGCCTCGTGGCACATTAGTGAAGGGGAGCGAGAAGTACAACAAACATTTACCGCTCAGGAACTAATTACTCAGCTCTCTACGCTCACGACATCTCTTGAAACGACGAACCGCCCGGGAAATTTGAGCTTTGCAACTCCTGTCCGCATTACTCCTCGCTGCACACTTGAGGGTAACTGGGGGAAACAGGAAGTGAATGTCGCGCAACGCTCTGGAATCGGAAAACCTTGGGAAGATACCGGAATACCTGCAGCAGCATCAACATTGTATCTTTTCTCAGCAACCCCTGCTGAAGGGCGGACGTTTACTCTTTTAGTTAAACCCATTTTGCTGCCGTTTAAGATAGGCGACAGCATTGCACTCTGGAGCGGTAGTTATTGCTTTGTCCAACCAAGTGGAGCAGTAGAAGATGACCTTTCATTACTCGAAGGCACTGGAAATCCAATAACAAGTGTTTCGCATGCAAAAGAGTGCCCACGGAATAGCACTGTCGTTTGTTTTACTTCTGGATCATTGCCAGGATCAAAGAGTTCTTGTCAAGTGATCGTCGATCTTACACAACAGAGTGTCACGAAGCAGGGCCGTACGTTTCATTACATCGACTCCTTATTATATGCCGCAATATTTGGAGAAGCGAATGTGTATGAATGCAACGTTATGCGGCTTTTGCGCCGCGCAGAATTTCTTGCAACGCTCTATAGTGACAAAAGCAGTTTTATTGCCAGCAGATCACACACTGGGTGCAGCAGCAATATTCAGGAAGAGCTTGCTAGCTACCGTGCACTTGCCCACAATGGAACATCGGCAGTACTTCCTGCACTCTGGATCAAAGCGCAAGAACTTGATAAGCGCAACCCTGATGCATGCCCCTTGTGGAAGGAGAAACTCCGATGAGAAAAAGTTGGGTAAGAAGAGGACAACTCAAGGTTCAAGAGATGGCATTTGTGCTCGTGGCACTCATGGTTTTTTTTGCACTGGTTGCCGTACTCTATCTCTCTGTTCGCACATCTTTCCTTGAACAAGGAGTACGTGAAAGCAGCGATGAACGAGCACGCTCTGCCGCGAGATATCTTGCTGCAACACCAGAATTTGCCTGGCACGCATGTTCTGGTTGCGTTGATCTTGATAAAGTATTCTTGCTGAAACAACGACTGAACCGTACCTTGAGCATATCTGTTCTTGATGAATATGACTTTCTTGCGTTTGAGAGTTTGTATCCGCCACGTGCCGGGGGCGAGTGCACCGCAGGCACTTATCCTGCATGCAACCGGACAACGCTCATCAAAACTCGCGCTGATTACGGCATTGCCGTCAGTTCTTTTGTAACACTCTGCAGATGGGATGGTGGAGAGGGAGGGGTGTGCGAGCTTGGGAAGCTTTATCTTTCTGACCAGGGGAGGGAACGTGCCCAATAACACTATTCAAGGCGAGAAGCAGATTTCCTTAGGTAAGGGAGGTCAAGAGGAACTGGTTGGTTTTGTACTCGTTGTGGTGATCGTGGTAATTGCGGGACTCATTCTACTTTCCTTGCTGTTTCGTCTTGAGGACGATGTTGATGGAGAAAGTAGTGGAGACATTGCTCAATTTCTCGAAAGTACCTTTTATACAACGAGCGCATGTCATACTTACTCGCCAACTAGTGCTGCAACCATAGGTGAACTCGTAAATACATGTGCAGGAGATAAAGAAGCGCGATGTCGCGAAGGCACTCGTGTATGCGAAATGCTCAATAGCACATTGCCCGGCCTTATTACTGGTAGCTGGGGGATTGATACAGCGGCAGCTAAGCAAGGGTATATGCTCCAGATCGAGCGAGTGAGCAATCGCACTCGGACGAAAACAAGCGAAGTGGTGCTTTCGCTCCACGGCGGCACGTGCAGCGGTCCTTTCCGCGCCGGAGAGCATCTCCAGCCCGGAAGCCAGCGAGGGACGGTTGTGGTAACCACGTTGAAATTGTGCTCTTCGTAAGAAACGTAGAGGTTCCTCGAGAATCCTGTGTTTTTGATTCTCGATGGCCTTCAAGGACGTGGTAGTCCTTGAGGTCTTGCCGACAACTTCCCTTTACATTTCCTTGCATCCCCATACGCGAATCGTAGTCTTTGAACAGGATTATGAAAGGCGGACATGAATAGTGAGCGTGTCCGTAGTAAGAGTGGGGCGCAAGCGCTCACGCTTTCCCGTTTTCTCAGAAGTCATCTCTACCAGACCAAATCTCTGCAATAACTTGATGTCGTTTGCAACTGACTTGAAATCTCGCTTCAGTATTTTTGCTAATTCATAGAGTGATTTTGGATTCTTTGTTTTTATTACGTGAAGTGTACGGGCGCGCTCATTACTGAGCAATTGGCGCAACGCTGCGAGACCTTCAAAGTCGTATTCTCCACCATCACCTGTAAGCTTTCTAAAGAATGTATTAAATGTGCCACCTTTATCGACGATAGTTACTTCACGAATTTTCTTTTTTTGTGCCATAGTAGTTTATCTGTTCACCAAAAACATATATGTTCTTTGATATCATTAGTATTTATATGTTTCTATTTTACATATATGTTAAAATTTGCCACATATATAATTTAGCGCTCTTTTTTTGTCCATATTAATAAAAAAGAGAAGTGTTTTCACTGGCAGTAACAGCACAAGCTTTATAAAGCAACACATGAGCCAAGAGGTAACTACTCTCTATAAAGTAAAAACTAGGGGAAAGTTTTTTAAAGGATATATTGCTTGTGATACCACTCTATTAATCTTAGAGTAGCGTCCATGAGCGTCCCCTAAACGCTTCATAGGACATAACTGGCGGGTCGCGAAAGCGACCTCCTCTGGGAGGAATCCTGCGGGATTGCCACGTCTCAGATAACTGAAAGGGGGTAGAAAAAAATAGATGAAATTTAACTTTCGAAAAATAGCGTCTGTTCTGACAGGAGCAGTTATGCTGAGCTCTACTGTTGCACTTGCTGCTGCAGCCAATTACCCTTCGCCCTTTATCAAGAGCGCGGGTGGTGATGTAGCGATTGTGTACGGTGTAAACGCAGCACCAACTGACTTTGCTGCCGTCCTCGAAATTAACTCGCACCTTACGGGAGAGTTGGCTAAGATGACGACGAGTTCTACAAGCTCAACGAGCTCAGGAACGACTGTTTCAGGAGGAAAAGACAGCATTAAGCTTGCTCGATCAAGCGACAATATCAACTTGCGTAATTCAGTTAGCGGAGTCTGGGGCAGTACTGTCTCAAAAGACGATTTGCCAAAGATATTAGCAGACGGAGTGTATAAGAACAAGAAAAACACCGAATACAAGTATGACCAAAAAGTCACCCTTGGAAGCGCCCTGCAGTTGGAATTCTTTTCGGATTCTGACTATAAGAACCAGGAGCCTAGTGTCGGGTTCAACTTGTCTTCAGCACACGACGTATTGAACTATACGCTTACATTCCAAACACAACCTGTTTCTACTAATACCGGCGGCGACCTTGTTGATTTTGAAACAACAAATATTAACATCTTAGGTAAAGAATATTATATTCTTGACTTCAAGAACGCTACAACAATCACAATGAAAGCTACGTTGCTTGACAGCGCGGTCAAAGACACGGTGAAAGAAGGAGAAACAAAGAGTGTAAAAGTCAAAGACAAGAACTACGATGTTTCTATTAACTTTATTAGCTCGACAAAAACAAAGTTGACTATTAACGGTGAAACTACGGACTCTCTTGTCACTGGCGATACTTGGAAACTTAATGACGGCACATACGTCGGTATTCGTGATGTCCTTAAACAGGACGTTTCTGGATCCGTCGGTACTGTTGACTTTAGCTTAGGTACTGGAAAGCTTGAGATTGAAAACGCAAAAGCAGTGAAGCTCAACGACAAAAGCTACAACGACGTTACTGGTTACATTTTCGATGGTACTTCAACCAGTGGCGGTGAAGCTCTTGATCGAATCGTACTTCAATGGAGAACGAATGATAAAGCATTTCTCGCTCCTGATAAGGAGTTAGTCATGCCGGGCTTCGGAGCGCTAAAGCTCTCGATGGGTTCATTTTACATGCCAAAAAAGGAAGTTACCAAGATTAACGGTGATGGTTCATATGTTATCCAACTTCAGACTACAATCAAAGATGGAGACGTAACTATCCCATTGTTGTATACCAACGCATCTGGTGCATTCCTCGGTATTGGTAAAAGCCCAAGCAATCGTCTTGTAACGAGCAACGCGACTATAAGCGCTAATATCCTGTTTAACTATACAGGAGGCGATCGTATAATGGTTGCAACGTACAATACATCAACTACTGGAGAATCCTACCTTATTCGCCTTAATTCCTACACTGCAGAGGACTCTGCTAACAAAACCACTGTTGAATATTGGAATAATGGCGCATGGGCGTCAAAGGGAGATAAGAAAGGCGGTGATACAGTTATTTTTGGAGGGCTTACCCTCACCATTGGTGACGTATACATCAGCTCAGGTAGCAAGTGGGCGTATATCAATACGTCTAGTACTGCGGCTGTAAGCTTCAAAGATCTTTACACCAAAGAAGGATTGCGAATTACACTGCCTTGGATCTTCAATGACAGCTTAAATGCTGCTGTTGCCCCAACGACGGGAGGAATTCCAGTCAACTTCACTGGTGCTAATCCAACTTTGTATGCAAACACTGTTGAGTCTGGCGGTACGGGAGGTTCCTTCTTAGGAAACTACACGACTGTTCCAGTTGGTCACGGCTACGACTCATTCGACCTCAACCTTACGGAAGAGGACCGAACTGGTAATCTTGGCGCAGGTGGAACATTCAGTTTCCGCCTTGATCAAGGTGGAAGCAGCTCTACATTCTATGTGGACGTAGCGTCTTTGACGATTCCACAAACGACTGCAGGAGCAACTGCACGAGCTACCTTTTCAGATCGAGTAACCACTGACAACATTGTTGGAAGAGTGTATTCAGACCTTGCAACAGAAGTTTGGCGCCTTGGTCCAAGTAGTGCAACACGCACTGCGAAGATTACGTATGGTGGGCAAGAGGCATATGCAGATGTATTCCTTACGGATGTCACTGCAAATGTTTCAAGCACAGCATCGAATGATACTACTACGACCACGAGCGGCATCAAGGTCCTCGGATCAGTTGCAGTGTCAGATGGCGAAGTTGCGCAAGTAACCGGCAAGAACTTAATTGTTGTTGGCGGAAGCTGTATCAATAAGGAAGCGGCTAATTTGTTAGGCGGGTCACTTTGTGGCCCTGACTTCGAGAAGAAGACTGGTGTTGGAACTGGACAGTTCCTCATTGAGACTTTCGCTCGAACTGGCGGTAAAGTTGCAACACTCGTTGCAGGCTATAACGCTGCTGATACAACTGCTGCTGCCAAGTACTTTACGACACAACCGGTTGATACCATGGTTGGCAAGAAGTACAA
>CAZCXX010000006.1:0-27432 GCA_964502865.1 Candidatus Woesearchaeota archaeon
TCGATGGAAAACCAAGAAGAACAAAACTCTAAAGAGCAACAAGCAAAACAGCCGGAGCAGAGCGAACAGCCATCGCAAAAGCCGATACAGTCGCAGAACAAAGAGAGAATTGCGATATTTATTGACGGCAGCAATTTTTACCACGATCTAAAAAGAAATAACTTCAAACACGTCTCTCTTAAGCACGTTGTCCAAGGTTTAGCGAAAGGAAGACAGATAGTAAGTATTTTCTATTACACGGCCGCACTAGGCAGAACTGATAGAAGAGCATATTATGCTCATAGAACCTTTTTCCACATACTCTCTCGGATTCCTCAATTGAGAATTGTGTATTGTCGATTAAAGAAGACTATAGATAAGGATAACAAGGTAAGATTTGAAGTCAAGGGAGATGATATACACTTGGCGAATGACCTTCTTGTTGGAGCATACGAAAACTTCTACGACATTGCGATTCTCGTTTCCGGCGATGAAGATTTCATTCCAGTGGTAAAGACGCTGAAGAAACTTCATAAGAAAGTGGAAAATGGTTATTTCAGAAAAAGTTCATCACATCGTCTCAGGAAGATATGCAATACCTCCATCAACATGAGAGTGCTCATTCTCGAAATGGAAAAGCTCAGGCGGAACCAAAAGGCTCCGCCGAGCGGTTAGACATAAAGTATCGCCGTTCCAAAGAAAGACGCCACTTTATGGATTCGCTCAGGCCACCAATGGCCGAGCAGTTATTGATATTTCGTATTCTTGAGAGTTTATAAATCCATCGCACCCGTTTCTGCGCCCGCAAAAAAGTACGTCATAGATATATAAGTCCACATTGATGGCTTTTGCAATGAGTGAGAGCCAAAGCAGGTACAGCATTGTTGAGCGGTTGACGCAGATGAAGCTCAACATCATCTCAGAGAAATTAGATCTAGATTCAGATGTCAAGCGCAAACAGCAAAAAGTTGAGCAGTTAAAGAAAGAATTAGCTGATTGGGAGAGCGATATTCAGCAGGATACTGAAAGGAATAAGCGCTTAAAGAAACGGGAAATAGAAAAAGCAGGCATTGAGAGCGAGAATGCAAAAGAGCGGAAAAACGCAAAAGAAGACGCTCTCAATGAGAAATTAGAGGCAATTGATAAGGCTTTGGAGAGGATTGAGGAAATCAGCAAAACCTCTCCAACGATTCAATGAATAATAAATCATGGGCTCGTAACAATGAAACAAGGCCATGTGCCTGAGCTACCCAAATGAGAAAACAAGCAAAGCCACGTGCTGCTTCCCTGTAGGAGCGATCCTACCGCAAGAGGGATCTTGCGCAAGGGTTTCTTATTCGTTAAAAGCTCATGGAAGTCAATGAAACAAAAATTTCTCTATTGCGATACCTGTAAGCGCGAAACAATTCATTCCCTCACTAAACGCTTCACCGCCGCGGGCCGAAATGCAGGGAAACTCAAAAGGGAAGTCAATCGCTGCGATGCCTGTCAAAAAACCCAAGTAAAAAATAGGAAAAGAACATACATTAAATGAAACATCGTCATATGTGCATTTTGAAAAATAAAAATATGTAGTTAAATAAAGGATTTTTTCATGTGTATCAATAACCGTAAGATTTAAATACTTCTTACCCTAATTTATGTGTATGGAAATAAGTAAAGAGGATATTATTCGCATAGGAAAGGGCTTCGGTGGAGAGCTGCGAAACGACGCAAGCATCGATTTTGCGCTGGAAAAACAGAGGAATCTCAAACTTGGCGAGTACAAAAAATTAGCCTACCTCATCAGAGCAATAGTTATAGATCATCCATTTACCGACGGCAATAAGAAAACAGCAGCGTTTATCGTGTTTGCATTCGCAGAACAGTTGAATAAACAAGTTGATTTGGAGCTTATCAAAGAACAAATAATCTCTATTGCAAGTAAAAATATCAATAGCATTCGAGCAATCGAGGAGCGATTAAAGAATGTCATTCACTGAACAGAAAATCCAAAGAATATTCAAGAAATACAAGAATGTTTTCGAAGAGATGGAACATTACGACCAAACACGAGAAAAACTCTGGAAAAAGAAACGCATCGATATTACTCTGACTCTTCGCCTCATAAAAAAACTCAAGCAATTAAGTAAGCAAACAGGCAAGCCCGTTTCCCATCTTATCGAAGAGCTTGTTGAAAAACACGCTGTTTAAACAGGTGTTTATTTCCACGAAGTCCGTTTAATCAACACTCTCCTCCGCCAGTATGATTAAAAACTCCCTTTCTCTTATTTCTAAAATGAGAATCATCGCAGACCTGCAGATTCACAGCAGATTCGCGCGCGCAACAAGTAAAGACATCACGCTCGCGAATCTTGAAAAATGGGGGCGCGTGAAAGGCATTGATTTGTTGGGGACAGGGGATTTCCAGCATCCTAAGTGGAACGCTGAAATTAAAAATGAACTGAAAGAAGACGAGCATGGCATTTTGCGTTCAAAGACAGGATTTCCGTTTCTCTGGCAGACAGAAATCAGCTTAATGTTTTCACAGAGCAGTAAGAGGCGGGCAGTACATCTTTTAATTTTTGCGCCCAACGGGAAGATTGCGGACAGTATTATTGTGTATCTGGGAAGTAAAGGCAGGTTGGATTATGACGGGAGACCGATTTTTGGCATGTCATGCAAGCAGGCAGTGAAGGAATTGAAGGAGATTGATGAACGGATTGAAATTATTCCTGCTCATAGCTATACTCCTTGGTTTGGTTTGTATGGCAGTGATTCAGGTTTTGACTCGTTGCACGAATGTTTTGAAGAGCAAGCAAAGCATATATATGCGATTGAGTCAGGCATGTCAGCAGATCCTCCAATGATTTGGCGTTTGAAAGAGAACGTGAACATTGTTTCTTTTTCAGATGCACATAGCTTTTGGCCGTGGAGACTTGGAAGAGAGGCAACGCTGTTTGAAATGCCTGAACTACGTTACGAGTATTTCACGAAGGCAGTGCGGAGCAGTGTAGGCATTATTGCGACGATAGAAACGCCGCCCGATTATGGAAAATACCATTGGGACGGGCATCGAAACTGTGGGTTTTCGTGTGGGCCTGCTGAAACTAAAAAACTTAATGGAATTTGTCCGAAGTGCGGGAAAGGACTGACCATTGGCGTGGAAAACAGGATTGATGTGATTGCGAAAGAGAAAGAGGGTTTCAAGCCAGAAGGAGCGAAGGAATTTTATCGTTTGTTGCCACTGCACGAGTTGATTGCACTGCATCTGGGGACGAGGGTTGAATCGCCGAAGAGCTGGAAAATTTACAATGAGCTGATTGCAGCGTTTGGGAGTGAGTTTAAGATACTTTTGGAAGTGAGCAGGGAAGAGTTGGTAAAGAAAGGAGTTGATGGAAGACTCATTGAGCTAATTGCGTTGAATCGCGAAGCCAGATTGCAGGTGAAGCCGGGGTTTGATGGAGAATATGGGAAAGTGCTGATGCCGGATGAACAGGCATTAGCAGTAAGCGAAAAAGGGAAAGGAGAGGAGCAGAAGAAGTTGTTTTAGTGAGGCGCGCAGCGCCGATGGAAGTTCAAGGTTCGTATAATATTAATTAAATACTCCAATCACTTTCTTATAGTATCACCTCTTTTGCCCAGAAGGGGACGTTTCATCGCCCTATTTGATTGATGAAGCCTCCCTTTCGAGGGTTTAGAAGATAAATGCGACGTGATTAAACACTTTTAAACACTATTCTTCGGCGCACACCACCTGGCACCCGCACAGCAAGCGGCATAAGGCTAAACCGAGTGAGAATACTTAGTGTTGCTGTAGCGATCACTGTTCGTAGTATACGAAGTGTTGCAAAAAGAGGATACCGACAATGCAGAGTATGGACTACTTCATCAACCTGCCGTTCTACAGGACCAAGATCGAGTCGGCGTGCCATAGGATGTCCACTAGGAATGGGTTTTTAAGCCTTCCTCTTCCGCTGAAAAGTTCGTTTAAAACTAAGAACTTTGTGCACAATGTGTGAAAGTGTAGCCGGAATCGAGCTTTCTATATCCGCTCGAGTATATGCAAATACCACATTCAACGCGGAGAGACTGCACAATATCTCGTTTACATATTGATCTTTGCTGAACATCCAAGAAGAGAAAAAATGTCTTAATATCGCAAAGCGAAACGTTTTTAAAGAAACTTCCAATCGTTCTCTTATATTTACAAGAAAGATTACTCTTTCTTCATACAGCACTATGGATACTCCACTTGGGTCGATTACCCTTAAAAAACATGATAAAACAACGCTGACCGTTGCAGGCACGATTGACAGCATTGCCCAAACAGGCGGACCAACACTTTTTACTGTTGTGGACGGTTCAGGAACACTAACGATGAAAGGGTTTGATGGCCCGGGCGTTCGGGCGTATCCCGAAATTGTTGAAGGTAATGTAATCCGTGCCACACTCAAGATTAAGGAATTTCAAGGGATGATTGAAGGAGAGATCATGAGAGTTGTAAAACTCGAAGGTATGGCTGCTCAAGAGCTTAAGAAAAATATCGAGTCTCAGGAGAGGCAGCGTGCCCAGGTCAAGCCAGTCCCTTTTCTTGTAAAAAGCCCTGTTCTAGAGAAGCTCAAAGACTCTTTTGTTAAAGCCGCCACAGAAGTGCGTCTTGCAGTCATCCGCAACCGCCCCATAATCGTGCGCCACCATAACGACGCAGATGGGTACAGTGCAGGATTTGCCATGGAACGCGCAATAATCCCTTTAATTATCCAGCAGCATGGCGGTGGCAAGGCTCCTTGGGAGTATTTCACCCGCTCCCCCTCTGCAGCCCCCTTCTACGAGATTGAAGACTCGATAAAAGACACTGCAAATTCTTTACGAGATGTCGCCAAATTTTCCAATAAAATCCCCTTAGTTCTCATCGTCGATACTGGCTCAGGGGAAGAAAGTCTCCTCGGTATCAAGCAAGGCGCAGTTCATGGCGAAGATTTTATAGTTGTCGATCATCACTTTTTCGAGCATGATGTAACGACGCCGGAAGTATTGGTGCACATCAATCCATTCGTTGTCGGCGAGGACGGAGTAAAGTACTCGGCAGGTATGCTCTGCACAGAGCTCGCACGATTCATCAATCCTTCAGTATCTCTCGATTATATTCCTGCAATGTCGGGGCTTGCAGATCGCATTGATAATCCTGAAGTGATGGAGCCCTATACCAAGATCGCCGAAAAGCATGGATACACAAAACAATTCCTCCATGATATTGCCGCTCTTTTAGATTTTGTGAGCACTAAACTCCGTTTCATGGAAGCGCGTGAATATATCGAAGTGGTCTTTGGCGAGCCGCTCGAAAAACAGAAGGCCTTGGTTGGTCTCATGGCTCCCTACATTCGCAAGATGGAGCAACGCGGCCTTGATATTGCACGTTCTGCAGTAAAGCGTGAGAAAGTCGGCAAAACAACTCTTCAGCTCCTTTTCATCGAAGAGACTTTCGCTCGCGGCGCCTATCCCAAGCCAGGGAAAGTAAACGGTTTATTGCATGACGAGGCCCAAACAAAAGATAAGCTCACCAATCTTGTTTCAATAGGCGTCCTGACAGATGTCATGACCATCCGCGCTAGCGACGAATCAAATTTCTCTATCCACGACCTTATCGCATATCTTAACAAGCACGCCCCTTCAGCCTTCGTCGAAGGTGGCGGTCACAAGCATGCAGGCGCAATTAAGTTCGTGCCCTCGCAGAGGGATGCAGTTCTTGCGGCAGTGCGGAAATTCCTTACTCGTTAGCCCTTCAACATCGAAACATTTATAACAAAATTAGTGAATTTTCCATTATGCATCAAAATACACCATTAATGCACTTTAATAGATTTGTTACCTTGTCTTATATGAACGCGCCTTGGTAAATCATTCCGCTTAATGTGCCAAAGAACGTAGAGTATAACAATGGCGATCACGGCAACAAGCGCTGCACCTAGTATAAAGCTCCACACGCTCTTTTCAGAAGTGGTTTTCACGCCGGTTTTCTCTTGTTTATTCGAGGAGTCGACTCCCGGTGTTCCTGTACCTCCAGATGCCCCCCCGTCTCCGCCAGAAGCGCCCACCGCCTCATGGATGCTCTGGAATTTCAATGTGGCACTGCTCGCATTTGCAATAGAGGTAAGAGTTACCCCGAGGTCATAGAATGTATCTCCAGTTAGTTCAAATTTCTTGCTTTCACCAATAGCGAGCGTAACTGTTTGCGGCGTCGAGGCAACAGTAATTGTAACACTTGTAGCACTCACAGCGCCAACCGTCACATTGTGGGTAGCATTGTCCGCAGTAGTGAACTTCACAACATCGTTCTTTGCAAGTACTTGTGTATATCCTTCACTCAACTGAGTCGTAGTTACCGTGTGGCTCTTTGCTGCCGTCGTCGCAGCACCTCCACCACCGCCTCCGCCTCCCCCGCCGCTTGAACCCCCACCTGAGCTTTCCGCAGCCACCAGCTTGGCTGTGCCAGCAACAGATGCTCCAATAGTCGAAAAGTGAGGAATTTTAAATGCAATATAATTACCGGACGTATTGATGTATGCACTTGCTGAAGCGTTAGTAATGTTACAGACCACTCCAGCACTTGAGTTGACAAACTGACGGAATTCGCTATTATTATATTTGACAAAATCATCGCTTAAGTTTACCGGCGTGTCCCCTCGGCTCACATTATAGGTCACTCTCGAATTTTCATCATAGAGGAGGGGGATTGAAATGTTGACACTAGCTGAGTCATTAATATAGTTCAGCGCGCTGGTCGTGTCAGAGTAGGGGAGGACAATGGTGACGTTGGAATACGAATCTACTGGGGCAAAGCTTCCAAAATTCCATGTCTCTTGCATTGCCGTGCTTCCGCTCGTCGTAGAACGGTCAGTCGCATTTTCGTTGAGGACTGAGTCCATAGGCGGTTGTTTTGCAGACATCATATCATAATCATGGAAGATCAGAGAGACATTTGTAGAGGTAATCTTAATTTCCATGTTTACATTACCTGCGAGCAGGGCCTTAAGGGGATTGAAGCTAGAGGCATTCATTTCAGTGATAATGCAATTAGATGGTGCATTCGGCACGTCACATTCAGAATCTGCTCGCAAGAATCGCATCTGAATCGGAATGCTGGAAGTATTGACGCTCTCAAGAGTGCCGTTTGACTTAAATTTCTTAAAGCCTTTTTCTGCATTCATAGAAGTTACTGTAATGTTAATTTCACCAGCGCTTAAATTAATCGATGTTTCTCGAGGCGGCCCATTCTGTGAAAAGATCATTGCCTTAGCGAAATTAGAGTTGTTAAGCACAGGCATATAAAAAGTGCCATTGACAATTTTCCGCCCATCGATGATATAATAGACTGTGCCAATGCCCGCAACTGTATTTCTAATTTTTATGTTGGCATTAATCTGCGTAGTGATTGCACTACCGCTCGAATTAACAGCGTTTATTTTAATCATAGAAGTATTTGCGGCGCCAAGCGTGACATTATCCCACTGATAAACTCCTGCTAAGCGGTAAGCAGTCACGTTGACGCGCTGCCCATTATCGCGTGTTGTAAGATTAAGGAATGCAGCAAGGTTCCAAGCCCCTCCCGGGCTTATTGACTCATTCGTTGCGTTTTTTGCGTAAAATTCAATCATATAACCGGTGTTGTTAAGTAATGAAAAATTATAGAAAGCATATGTGCATCCTGTATTTGTATAGTTAATGTCGCGCGTAAGGTTGATCGAATTATCATCGGCATCAGCAGGAGGTATAAAGCTACCGGCATCTGACGACCAAGGAAGAAGTCGTACGACGACACGGGTGATATTAATAGCAGTATTATTGACACTGTTTCCTAGGTTGACACATCCCGTTACATATGCCTTTCGGACTGCCAGGCTTTGGTTCACGTTCACGATAGCTCCAGCGAGCGTCTGTGCGGTTGTAATGCTCGTTGACTTAGGAGGCGATGGGCAAGTAGTATCATTCATAAAATCGTTCGTAAGATTGCAGTATGATGGATGTGGCGTATATCCAACACTTCCTCCGCCTGGAATTCGAAACATTGAAACAGTATAAGCGCGGCTTGCAGGCACAACGAAACTCACGTTATTAGTTTTTTCAAACACGTTGCTTTCGATAGGGAAGCCAAGCGCTTGATCAATGAGGAGATAGCCAAAAGAGACTGCGCTGCTACCATTATTCGCAGAAATGTTGATAGTTGTTGCGGGTTGCATATAGAAAGTACCCCCATTGAGCGTCATGTCGAAGCCGCCTTCAGATTCGTCACTGTCTCCAAAACCTCCACCCCCAGGAGCAGAATAATACATGAATCGTGGGAAATCTGGAAGAATTGCTCCAGTTTTCAAGGCAGTATCGTTTGCTGCAGAGAAAGTTGGAAGAGAATTATTATAATAGATAAATTTAAGCTGGTAGCCGTCAAAGCCTCCCGCCGTGATGTTAATATTTGATAGTTTAAAATAGCCCGAAGCATTTGAAATGGTTGCGCCAAGGGCGCGTGTACTGCGCGGCCCACTCGGATTAGGGACAACACCATAGATGGTGACATTGACATTTGCCTGGTAACAAGTCGCACATCCTGTCTCGTTACGTATATAACCAGTGAAGGCAAACGCAGGATAGAATGTAAGTATTGTTACATTCGTTGCCCCAGACTCATTGGTTGCATTGACTGTGATTTGCACGCCTGTCTCCGTGCTTCTTGCCCGCACATCAAACCAGAATGTGCGCGTCGTGCCATTAGGAATCAGAACTAAAGAAGCGTTCGTAAAGTTTAATGTTACATTATGGTTGTTGCTTCCGGTAGCAACGCTATGATTGGCAAAACTTGCATTCGAGCTTGTGCCATTAGTGTTTACGACAAACAACTCTCCTTGTCTGCCAGAGCTTCCATTCCACGTAAACACAACCTTAGTAATATTGTTTCCACCAATCGCCCCAATGGTCACATTAATGGTAGTATTAATGCCGATATTAAAGAGGGTGCCCACTTGCGTAAAATTAGCTAGTTCGACAGCACTCGCCATGCTCAATGATACAATCATTAGAATACAGGTAATAAGTACGCGTGTTTCCTTCACCATTTATAAAAATTCCATCCCATCGTTTTTCGATCTGATCTGCCTCTTTACAGCCATCTTTCAATATTACTAGTGAGCTTTCTTTCGAATACCAATAAAGATAACGATTCCTATGATAAGGATAAGAGCGATAATGAAACCAATGCCCCACATGCTCTTTTCAGAGGTTCGTGCTCCAGGTTCTCCTTTCTTTTCAGGTACTTGTTTGTCAGGTGAGCCGGTTCCTGGTGTTGCTCCGGCACCTCCAGCAGAACTAACAGCTTCTTGAATGCTCTGGAATTTCAATGTGGCACTACTCGCATTTGCAATTGAGGTAAGAGTTACGTGAAGGTCATAGAATGTATCTCCAGTGAGTTCAAATTTCTTGCTTTCACCAATAGCGAGCGTAACTGTTTGCGGCGTTGACGCAACAGTGATAGTTACGCTCGTGGCACTCACAGCGCCAACCGTCACATTGTGAGTAACATTGTCCGCAGTGGTAAACTTCACAACGTCGTTCTTTGCAAGTGCCTGCGTGTATCCTTCATTCAACTGAGTCTTAGTTACTGTGTGGCTCTTTGCTGCAGTCGTCGCAGCACCTCCGCCACCACCACCTCCGCCGCCGCCAGAACTCCCACTCCCTCCACCACTTGCAACAGTCACTTGATATGCTGAAAATCCAAGTGATGTCGGAATCTTGCAGTCAGTCTTGCTCGTGCCACCCGAAGAACAGTTTGCATATGTGTTGACAGTTGTGCAGTTGCTCAAAGCATCATTGCACCACTTTATCGTATTTGCAGAGTCATAGCTTACAGGGAAGGTGAGTTTGAGATAGTCTGACTGTCCACCCATTCCCAAGTCAGAAACGACCTGGTTCCATCCTTTAGACGTTGAGTTCATTCCAAGCACGTTGCTTGAAGTATCACATGCAAACGCAGTTGAGAGGTCAATGCTCTTGGGTTTCGTTACGTCAACGCCAACGAAAGTGAGCGATTGCGTACCGCAATTTACCGTGACGTTGATATTCCGAGTAACCGACGCATTCGTCTTGATGCCTGTTTCATAAACTTTACCACTAATGTTTGTAGTAAAGTTACCGCTGTAATTGAGCGCAGGAATGGTTATATTATATCCAGAAGGCAGTTTCATCTTCAGGACAAACGGTTTATAATTGCTGTCTTTCTTAGTCGTGAAGTTCAGGCACGCTGACGTCGCACAGTTACTCGTAGGATCACAGATTGTCGTCTTATAGAAGTATGTCGTACCATTGGTAAGATTAACGCCATTTGTTCCATTTTCAATAGACACACCATGGAAGGGCTTAAAGTCATCAAAGGTAATGCTCGTGTCGCCAACTTCGTCATATGTTGCGATGGCACTTCCGCAGCTTGAGTCATTACCATAATAGGAAATCGAACCGTTTGCAGGCTCATCAGTATCAAACTTAATGAATGTGCTAATATGTAATGAATCTGTGCTGGCGAAGAGCACGCTCGGGGTTATAAAATCATTCGCATTAGCGACAAAATTAAATGCATTTCCTCCACTTGCACAGTTCGGAGTATAGCTACATTTTGAATCATCACAGTCAGCGAAACCATCAGCATCATCATCCTTTGCATTTTTACAGTCTTCAAATACATTGAATCCAAACTTCTGGAAGTTCTTGCACTTGTCGTCTTTCGTGTCAGGGTTGCTACAGTCAACAAACTTGAAGTCAGCAGTTCCCTGCGTATAGTATCCGGCGCTACTGACTGAATCGATCGGATTAGACTCGCTTCTGCTCTCATTTGCGCTCGCAACAAAGACACGCATAGGAGCTGTCTTATTGTATTCTACAAAAGATTCAAGATTCTCTTTGTCAATGACTATCATGACACCACCTGTCTTGCCTGACGAGCCGCCGAAGCCAGGCACACTGACGCTGCACATCAATTCACGATTGCTTGTTAGAGGCACGTTCGTGAGTGACCATGCACTGCTCGCACACTTGAGGAACGAGCGCGTTTCTATCGCACTGCCATTGGCAAGAGTAGTTGCATACCTGATGAGAAATTCGTATCCGCTGTCATTTGTCCCATCTGCTCTCGTAGCATTGCATCCATCAGTTGTGTTCTTGTTTGTGTCAAGGTACCAATAAAACTTAGTAGTGTTAGTGCCATTGCCAAGGATAGGCGTCAGCGGACCGCCAGGACCTCCGCCAAGTGCATTGAGGTAATAGCCCTTACAAGCGACTGCATCAGTTATATTACTAACCATTATTCCTAAAGCAAGGGTTTCTGTGCTGTCCTTTATGCCATACTCTCGAATGTCAACGTACGTGCGTGTACCAGTGTCATTCGTGTCTTGTCCGAGGATTTTCGGTGGACTCATATCCAACGTTTCCAACAGTGATGCCTGTCCCTTTTCATTGCACACTCCTTGCGTCATGTTCCCTCCAAACGTGAAATTCCTCCACGCACAGGTGACATTTTGGTTCTTGCAAGTGCCATAATTATTATCATACTCGTGGCACCCACCACCAGCTGTTCCAGAACTCGTAGTCGAATAATGCTCAGGTTCACAAGCATCTGTCTTTGCTGAGCACAGACCGCCACCATTACCGCACGTTGTCGCGCTCAATGAGAAACACACAGGTTCACAGAATCCTCCCCCAAATTGCGAATAGCTGTCGTTACGCCAGGTGCAGTTGCCTTCATTGCCACATGTAGTCTGGCTCTTTAAATTCCAACACACACCATATGGCTTAAATTCGCAACGCCCTCCGCCGCTGCCGCTCGAAATGTAAGTATCATTAACCCATGTACACGACTCAGTCGAATTATACCTCCAGCATTCTGTCTGGTTGTTATACAGTGTAGAGTTAGTGCATCTGCTAACTTTTGTTTGGTTGATATCACAACGCCCGCCAGCAAATGCGATAGCTGTGTTGAGCGCAGTGAAGTTTATGGTCCCATTAGCCATAGTTGTTATATTATAACCCGCGGTTCCATTCTTGAATATGCATCCGATATCAGTCTTACACGAACTAGTGTTTGTTTCATAAAGCCAACACGAACTGCCTGGAAAATCGCAGTACGCAGGTCCCCAGTCAGGATCAGCCCACGTGCAATTCTTTCCATTGCTCTGATTTGCAGAGCAACTTGCTTGCGTTGGTATCTTCTTGCAGTCAGTCGTATTGAATCCAGAGCCAGTGCTGACAGTGCTTCCCCCGCAGAACTGGTCGAAACTGCAATCGCTGTCAGCGCAATCCGCTTTAACGTCATTATCATCATCTTTCCCATTGAAGCATATCTCTCCAGTGAACGAAGAAGGCTTGCAGAAGTTTGCAGATGTGTCCCAACTGCAATTGAGTGCAGTATGGACGCTCGTATTCGTACACGTTTGCTGATCATAACAACTGAAACAATCAGTATTGCATGCTTTCTTGCTTCCGCTGATGCAGATGCCTCCCTTGAACGCGTTACTATCATTTATCCATGTACACCCCGCAATGCTTCCGAAACAGGCACTTGATGCGCTGCTCGTGTTGCCGCTAAATTCACATGCCTTGCAATCAGTATTGCAGTCCTTCGCGCCCCCATATGAAAACTCTTTTGGATAGTCGCACCAACCGAGTTTATTAGGTGCATTCGAATCGTTCTTCCATTGGCATACTCCTTTCTTGGAGTTTTGGCAATTTGAAGTTGCCAGAGTTACATTCCCGCCATAATTGCTTCCAGAAGTATTAAACTCACATGCCCAGCAGTCGCTGTCGCAGCTTCCTTTGTTGGAAGACGCTAATCCAGACACCGATGAAAAGAGTGCACCTTTCTCACACCACGAGTCTTGTTTTAGCGCCCCTCCATCATCATAATATTCAGTCTTCCATGTTCCTCCAGAAGCAATGCACTGTTGCTCTCCGCTAATGAGGTTAAAATCAAAGGAACCGAGACCACTATCTCCTGAACCGAAACATGCGACGCTGTTAAACGTACAATTCTTGCCAACTTTTCCTACACTTCCTGCATCCCACTTGCAAGGCATCATATAGTCGCTCGCAAGCTGGTTACAGAGAGTCTGATTATTTTTCGCCTTGTTATCTTCGCAGAACTGCACCGGCGCCGTACACGATTGCGTATCGCTCGTGGTCTTCACGCCGCTCTTGCAATAAGCCTGACTAGAATTGCCAACCGTTGCCGAGCTATTGCTCCAAACACAATTGGGCATTGGACCGCAGTTGCAAGTCTGTTTCAGGAGGACGTCTCCACAAGTCATGGAACTCTGATTGATATCTGTGCCTACATTTATAGAAAGATTTTGGTGCCCTTGGCACATTCCAGACTGCATGTTGAAGCACCCAGAGGTTGCGTTATTTAGCTCTGTACCAGCATCATTACAATACACACAGCCAGTAACGTTACTACATACCGACTGCCGCTGATCCGCAAACCAGCATCTGACTTCTGAAGCGAAGAGAAATCCTCCTCCTCCTCCACCTCCTACTCCGCCGCTTGTTGGCGTCTGGCAGGCACCACTACTGTTCCACCATCCTCCTTGCTTCATGCACGTATCAGTGTCATTGTAAAAATTAAAGCCGCCACCCCCAGTGCCACTTCCATGATACCCACACGTGCCACCACTCCACTCACAAGGCTTGCTTAGTTGCGTCTTGAGATTATTGCACGCACTTTCTGTCGTCGCATCATTGCATGTCTTGTCATAACAGCAGCCTGTATCATCTGAACAGTAAGGATCTTGCGACTTGTTTAAGAACGAGCACGCGCCACCAAGAGAAGCGATACATGTATTGTTATTTCCATTGAAGCTCCAGCATCCTTTTTTCTCGCAGCATCCTACATTATTCCAGCACCATGGATTCTGGTTGGCACTATTTGCCTTCCAGTTGCATGTATTATCGTTTGTGCACGCAGTTTCATTTTTATCATAGGTAAAACATCCTTGTGTCCCGCCACCACCAGACGAGCAGCATCCTGCATTGACCAGCATATCTCCTGTCGTGGAAGAGTAGGTAGTATTGAAAGAAGAGGAATTATAAAGGCAGAAAGTATTTTTTGGCGCCAGGTTAGTGCTATTGAGTATGGCGCTGTTGTTTACCCACGAGCACGTAGAGCCATGCATGCTGCATTTTGAATAATTGCCGTTATCATTAGAGCATTGCACACCGAACATACTCGCACCCACAACAAAACTTTGTATAATCACAAAAATACCGACGGCAAAAACTAAGTAAAATAACCGACTTCGAGAAAAAAATTGTGCCTGTACCATCTCTTTTTTATGTGTCTCTTGTAAGCAAACACATCTACGAAGGAGAAACGAGTATTTAAATATGTTTCTATCTCTTTCGTCATGTCTTTCGTCAACATGCCTCTATAGCTCAGCTGGTTAGAGTACGAGTTTCGTAAGCACCCGTTCGAAGAAACTCGGGGTCCCGGGTTCGATTCCCGGTAGAGGCTCATTTTCAAATAAATAGTCGACAACAATCTTTATAAAATCTCCCAGTCTCTTTGCAAAAAAGAGTCAGCATGGGAAGCAATATAGATTTACGAAAATATGAGGATCCAGCGTCGATTCAAGATGCATTCTCAAAGATCGTTTCGGGCAAGACTGGATACAAAGCAGTCATTGAGCGTAAAAAAATACCTCCGAAGTGCGTCAAGTGCAATCGCGACGGGGATATCGACCAAAAATTCTGCCCCCAATGCGGCGGTAAAATGGCGAAGCCATTAACAAATTGCCCTAGTTGCAAAAAGCGCATCGAAGAAAACGAGAGTTTCTGTATAGAATGTGGGCAAGACCTTGCTGCTGCTCGTGCGCGTAATTATGGATAATTCTGTGGCCTGTATGACTTCTTCCCAGAATTATCCAGATAGAAAATTCTGTTAGATATATGACATTTGTACAGAATTTTCTATAGTTTTATTAACTCTCCTCTACATCAATATCAATGAAAGAATTCATTGCTTCTCTTTTGCACAACCAAGTGCCCTTGCCAGTAGAAAAGATAGTCGAGCTTATCGAAGTTCCTAAAGACGCAAGTCATGGAGACTACGCATTTCCTTGCTTTATTCTCGCAGCGCAGTACAAGAAGAGTCCTGCGCTTATTGCAGAAGAGTTAGCATCAAAACTTTCAGACATCCAATTTGAAAAAATTGAAGCACGAGGCCCCTACATTAATTTCTTCGTAAATAGAAGTGCACTTGCCCAGGAAACAATTCATGAGATTCTCTCGAAAGGAGATGCATATGGAACTTCCACCGTTGGGAAAGGCAAAACGATCGTTGTGGAGTTTTCATCGCCGAACATTGCAAAACCATTTGGTATTGGGCATCTTCGATCAACTATTATCGGAAATGCACTCGCAAATATTGCTCTAGCGCAAGGATACAAGGTCGTAAAGATTAACTATCTGGGCGACTGGGGCACTCAGTTTGGAAAGTTAATGCTGGGCTATATCAAATGGGGAGACCAGAAGAAGCTCAAGGTGCAACCAATTCACCATCTTCTCGAGCTTTATGTTCGTATCAGTCAAGAAATCAAGCAAAATCCTCTTCTAGAAGAAGAGGCACGGGCGTGGTTTAAAAAACTCGAGAGTGGAGATCCAAAGGCGCTGCGTCTTTGGAAGCAATTCAGAGTACTGAGCATTAGAGAGTTCAAGAAAATCTATAAGGAGTTGGGTATTTCATTCGATGTTCTTTCAGGAGAATCTACCTATACTAACAAGATACCTGCAGTCATTGAAACCATCAAAAAGAAGGGGCTGGCAAAAAAGAGCGAGGGAGCGCTTGTCGTGGATTTAGAAGCACATGGACTTGGAATCTGCTTGCTCCAGAAGACAGACGGGACAACTATCTATGCGTCACGAGACATTGCGGCAGCAATTGATCGCTATGAACAGTATAAGTTCACGCTCATGCTCTATGAAGTCGGTGCAGAACAAAAACTTCATTTTCAGCAGTTTTTCAAAGTCTTAGAGCTGCTTGGCTATAGCTGGGCAAAACACTGTGTCCATGTCGAGCACGGCCTCTATCTCGGACTGGATGGCAAGAAGTTTGCGACGCGGGAAGGAAAAACAGTTTTTATGGAAGAGGTCTTAGAGGAAACGAAAACATTGGCTAAAAAAGCAATTCTTGCACGAGAGAAAGTAAGCGCAACTGAACTCAAAAAGCGTGCGAGTAGTATCGCACGGGCCGCAATAGTATATGGAGATCTTAAGACACATCGTGCGCAAAATACGGTCTTCGATCTCGAACGATTCCTTGCCTTTGAAGGAGACACCGGACCGTATTTGCTGTATGCGTATGCCCGTACACAGAGTTTGCTTATGAAAGCAAAGTATCGCCGCACTAAAAAACTAACAATTCCCGCTCTCAACGAGAGTGAACGTCATCTCATTTTTCAACTCGGAGAGTTCCCTCGCATCGTTGCTCAAGCGCATGAGGCACACGCGCCAAATTTACTAGCAACGTATGCCTACAAACTTGCTCAAGCGTTTAGTGAGTTCTATCATGCGGTAAAAGTCATCGGCTCTGAGCAGGAGACGTTCCGCCTTGCACTGGTCGATGCCTTTTCAAAAGTGCTGAAAAACGCCTTAATATTACTCGGCATTACCCCGTTAAAGAAGATGTGATCAATCTTCATAATTCTTATATATCCATATTTGTTCAACTAAAATATGGCACTCGTATCAATCTTACTGGCAGCATTGGCACTTTTTGCTTGTATCTTGATAGTTCTTCTCATCGTTTTAGCAAACCTTCCTGTTCGACCGCTCTATACAGGACGCGCACGCGCCGATCTGAAAAAGATAAAGCGCCAAATTGAAGCGCCTGAAGAATAAAGAGAATCTCTAATTTCGCAGTTCCCCTCGCCTGCTTTGCTCTCTCAACAGCAAACCCTTGTTCTAAAATCCCTCAATCGACATCCTTATAAATCTAATTTTCATAGGTTTATCGTAGACCAGCCAGCGCGTTCGCCCTGCGCTTTACCACAAACGGGCGTCATGGTGGGCTGAAAGGAGTGCGTGCGGTAGAGACCTAATTAAGTCTTCTCCCGGACGTTGACGTTTTGTCCTGTTCGATCGTGCTCCTGTAAACTGGGTCAGGCCTTGATCGGAGCAGCCCTAAACAGAACGCATGGTGCTTTCAGGGTTGCAAAACCGAGAAAGGGCGAAGAGCCTTGTAGATTGAAGCCAAGCAATCTCCCCGTCTACACTTTTTTCCCGCCACAAGTTATAAAAACTCCTCTCCCCCCATCTCAAGATGAACAAAGAGGGACAATTTTTTCTCATTGCAGCGTTATTGATCTCAGGCATCGCAATTGGCTTTAGTACTTTGTATAATTCTGCATATATCGAGCGTGCAGATACACAAGTGTTCGATCTTTCCGAGGAGCTTTATACCGAGTTGCAACAAACTTATGATGCCGGTCTTGTTCGTGGAAAAGAGCCTGCTGAAATTCAAGGAAACTTAAAGAAACTTGCAGATTATTATCAGTTGCAAAATCCAGACAGTACATTTTCCATTTACTATGGTGACGGTACCGAGCAACCTAGTTTGCTCACAACGTCGAGTGATACCACGAGTTCTGAACTGGTCAATGAAGATGCTGCTCCTGCTCAAGGTGGTTCAATTCCAAACCCCTCATCAGATGCTTCGAGCCGCAGTGTAAAATCAACAGATGTAACAACAACCCCCGCTCAGCAAGGCAAGCCAAAAAAAGTAAAAATTCGAATTAAATATACTTCTCAAGGAACATCGCGTTCGCAGGGCAACGCTCAAGTCAGTGGAGGCGTGAAGCCTGCTGCCGCTTCGAACGAGCGCGTTATTGAATCACCCGCGTTCGAAGTAAAAGAAGGGCAGAACTTCTATTTTGTAATCCGAAAGAAGGTGAAGAATGAGCAGGTCGTTGCATACAGATAAGGCTGCCGCTTTATCCCTCTATCAGCGCTCGCTACGCGCCCCCGTTACTCTTCCCAAGCGAGGAGTAAGTGAAATGCTCAGTTATGCTCTCGTGCTTGTTCTCGTAATTAGCCTTAGTATCGGAGTGTATATGTATCTTCAATTACAATCGCCCAAAGTGCGTGAAAGTTGCACGCGAGAAGTTATACTCATCGTGGATCCTGCAGAGTCTACATGTGTTTTCCTTGATGATAAGACTGTAGGGCTCAGTGTACTCTTGGAAAATCGGGGAAGAAAGAGTATTACTGGTGCATACGTCAGAATTGGTGCACCAGGAGAAAATATTCGTACACTTTTAAACAGCGAGAAAATCTTTTTTAGCTCATTTTCCAATGAACCAGTTCCCGCACTTCTTCCCGGTAAAACTATCAGATATAGCGCCACCCGCAGCGATCTCTATTCACTCAAAGAAGGAGAAAATATTCTCGAAGTACAGCCAGTTATCGGAACAGGTAAGCAAACGACAATTTGTGAACAATCCGCACTTACACAACGAATTATCTGTAGTAAATTGATTGCTTTACCCTAACATGAATAAAATAAATATGTCATTAACATTAAACCAGAAGCGCGCAGTTACTGAAATTGTCTCTTACGTTCTGCTCGTCATTATCGCTTTTGCGCTGAGTGCACTCGTTTATGGATACTTACAACTGCAAGCACCAAAAGACCGTCCGCACTGTCCCGAGGGAGTCTCCTTTGCAGTGCAAGAAGCAACCTGTTTTGTCAAGCCAAAAAAATCTGGCACGACTTCAGATGTAACTATCACGCTGGTAAATAACGGAAGGCGTTCCATCCAAGGAGCATATGTGCGTCTCGGCCTCAAAGACCAGAAAGTAAAAGAGCTCTTGAATAAAGAAGCGATTTTTTTCACCTCAACCCCCACCAGCGAGGGCAAGTATGAGCTTACTCCCGGACAATCTATCACACAACGATATCAAAACAAGCTCGCCATCACAAAAGCAGGCTCGTATGCAGTCGAAATTGAGCCAGTCATCGGCACCCCGGGAAAGATCGCCCTCTGTGAAAATGCAGTTATTACGCGGACAGTGCAGTGTGGGTTACCTCGTTTACCCACGCCAGCTCCCCAGTTCATCGAAGGCGTGTATAGTTCTCCCGCTTGGTCCAACGAAATCTGGACGTTGGCATTTCCACCATCTGAACTGACTTCCTATGTCAGTCACATGGAAGTCAACCTCTACAAAAAGGACGGGAGTGGCAATTGGCAGCCGACTGTGCCTCCAAACCATGAAGTCCCGTTTGTCGATGATGGCGATGTGTGGTCAGGACTCTCTGCAGGGACCTACCGGGTAGAGGGATTTGTCTTTCTTTTTAACGGGGATAAGCTAGAAAAAGTTCCTATCAAAGACGATACAAGGGGGACGTCTCGCGAGATAACGTTTGCTCCCTGTGTCGCAACGTGCAACGACCATGAACGCTCCGATGTCGTTTTTTTTGATTGGACAGATGGTCATCGTTCAGTCTATAATACACAAAAATGTGACAGCTCATCAACTTATTTCCGTTTCATTTGTAACAACCGTTGCTTACACGAAGGACAGCCCATAGATAACTCCATTATTAGTTTTTCAACTGGTTTATCATGCTCTAGCGGGCAACAATGTACGACAGTAAATGAGTTCATTACACTGAATGGCGTGCCAGAATCTTGGCCAATTGGAAGATGTAGCTAAGGTATAAATACCGCTTCGTTCTTTCTCCCTCTAAAGAGCATGACATCCTTATTTTCTTCCAAACGAGCAGTAAGTGAAATGCTAAGTTATTCATTAATTGTTATCATCGTCATTGGGATTACGGTCGGCGTGTATGCATACCTTCAGCTTGCTGCTCCTAAAGAACGCTTTGAGTGCACTCCCGACATAAGCCTCGTACTGCGCGACGCAGGATGTTCAATTTTAACTCCAAATGAGAAATGCAATATTCGAACAACAACAGTAGATTTCTCAGCAATTCTCGAAAACAAAGGACATCATAAACTCTCAGGAGCGTACCTTCGTCTCGGTGCAAAAGAAAACGAGGTAAAGGAGTTAATTAATGAGAAAAAACTTTTCTTTAATCAAGGATTGCAAGTTGGAAATATTCAGACAGGCGTGCAGCCTGGCTCAAGTGTAACCTTTTCAACACGATATGAAAACCCTGTTGCAATTACAGAAGGGACACTCGACCTAGAAATTCAGCCTTTTGTAGGTGTTCCTGAAAAACTGTTAGTGTGCGATGCTGCAGTCATTACGCAACAAGTAACGTGCTCAAAAGGAAACGTGCTGCCAATCGTTACAATCACGCAGCCTGCATCGCAAACATTCATACTCGGCGCTCCAGGCGCAATACCCTTCACTATCTCTGCAAGTGATTGCGATGGTGAAATTTCCAAAGTTGAACTCTGGGAACGTGCAACAACACAAGCAGAAGGGAATGAAAACTCATATAATATTTCCGGTACGTATAAGTACGGTCTCTATACTGCAGGCAAAGACGCAGGACGAGTGTATGGCGCAGGTTCATATCTCTATACTGCAGTTGCCTATGATGATAAAGCTGGCCGCGCATTTTCACAACCCATTACTCTTACCTTCAAGGAGAATCTGCCTCCCTCCATTATCTTCAGAATATTCAAGCAGTCCGGCGAAGAAATTAGTCCAGGGAGTGTAATTACCTCGGCAGACCAAGTTCTTCTTCGCGCAGAAGTAACTGATCCTGATGATACTGACATGACCGTTCGCTTCTATCTTAAGTTTAAAGACTTGGGCGGTGCGCTCATCGAACTCGGAGAAGTGGCTCCAAAGTCGCCAGGCATCTATGAGTTTCAGCTTTCCCCGCGTGCTACCGGAACACATTATTTTATGGCTCAGGCAGCTGATAATCACGGAGGATCTGCCTTTGCACCAGAAGCAAGTATACAGGTTCGTCAAGAGTCGCTCGCTCCTGGTTTGCCCGTAACTCTTGAAGTGAGCATCCTTCACCTCAAAAAAGGTCAAATCTCTGACCCGGGCAATGGAGGCACAGGTACAGTGACGGTAAAAAAAGATGGTCAAATAATTATTGATAAGTGTGAGAGTAAGTGCGCAGCACAACTCAAAGTGGATGATGTGATCCTCTTGGAAGCAATTGCTGCATCTGGTTCAGAATTCGTTAGCTGGGGAGGAGGAGTGAGTTGTCTGAAGTCTATAATCTCACCGGATAAAAAAAAGGCGACTTGTGAGTGGAAACTCACTAATGATCAGATAATTGGCGCAGCATTTAATAAGCCGTAAGTATCTTTGTCTCGTCTCTAGCGTGTCCCCCACAATAATCTATATATAAGCCTCCCTGACTTGCAAGAGCATGAAGTTTGCCCATATGGGCGACTGCCATCTTGGTGGATGGCGGCAGCCAGAATTAAAAGAGTTGAATTTTAAGTCTTTTCAGTTTGCACTCGAACTCTGTATTCGCGAAAAAGTAGACTTTGTGCTCATCGCTGGAGATTTATTCGATAGCGCGTATCCTCCCATCGACACACTAAAAGACACATTTAGGGAATTTCGTAAGCTTGTTGAAGCAAAAATTCCCGTATTTCTTATTGCCGGAAGCCATGATTATTCTGCATCAGGAAAGACGTTTTTAGACGTTTTAGAAAAAGCAGGTTTTTGTCGCAACGTTTCACTCTTCGAAGAGCGCAATGGGAAAATCTTGCTCGAGCCAACTATTTACAAAGATGTCGCCATCTATGGCTATTCTGGGAAGAAATCAGGCCTAGAGGTTGATGATATCGAGCGCATAAGGTTGCAAGATGCCCCTGGTTTCTTCAAAGTTCTGATGCTGCATACTGCGATACGAGACGCGGTTGGAACACTACCCATTAAGGCAGTGGATGAACGTATGCTTCCACCAGTTGATTATTTAGCATTAGCGCATCTTCACATTAAATATCAAAAAGAAGGGCGCGTTTACTCTGGTCCAATTTTTCCAAACAACCTTGCTGAGCTTGAAGAGCTGGAAGGAGGTTCATTCTATATAGTTGATCACGGAGTTATTAAGCGCCACGAGTTGAAACTCAAACCAGTTCTAAGTCTGACCATTGAGATTACGAATGCGCTAACAGTAACCGAAGAAATTTTAAAGCGTCTCGAAAAAGAACAATTGCGCGATAGGATTCTTATCATCAAGCTCTATGGGTTCCTCGAGAAGGGAAAGACCTCTGACATAGACTTTACCAGGCTCGAAAACTATGCAAAGAAGCAAGGGGCATACGTCTTTCTCAAGAGCACTGCAAAACTTCAGGTGGCAGAACAAGAAATCACCTTTGACTTTTCAGATACCCAGGACATGGAGCAGCACATCATTCATAAGTTTGTTGAAGGGCATCCGAGTGCACTCAACCCTTATATTTTCCCCCTTATACGCTCATTACAAATAGAAAAGGGAGAAGATGAGAAATCGCTCGTTTTCGAAGAGCGGCTTGTAACCGAAACTCGTAAAATATTAAGTCTATGAGAATTAAAAAAATACTGCTCAAGAATATCAGAAGTTATCAAAATCAGAGCCTCGAGTTTCCTGAGCGCTCGCTTTTGCTTGCAGGAGACGTTGGTTCAGGAAAAACTACTCTGTTACTTGCAATTGAATATGCACTGTTTGGGCTTCAGCCCGGGCAAAAAGGATCCGCCTTACTGCGCCATGATGCAACTCTTGGCGAAGTAATACTTGAGTGCGAAATAGATGGTCATGAAATTGTGATAGAGCGTCACCTCAAGCGGGAAGCTCGCTCAATTGCCAGCGATTATGCGGCCCTCACGCTCGATGGGGAAACGCAGGAGTATTCAGTCACCGAACTAAAGACGAAAATCCTTTCGCTCCTCGGGTATCCAAGTGAATTTGTTAAGCGCAATAACATCCTCTACCGTTACACTGTGTATACACCCCAAGAGCAGATGAAACAGATTATTATAGAAGACACTGAAACACGGCTCAATGTGCTTCGTCATATTTTCGGTATCGATAAATATAAACGCATTCGTGAGAATCTCAATGTGTTCATTAACCGTCTTAAGGAAGAAACAAAGATACTCCAAGGCGAAGTAAAGACGATAGAGCATGATAAATCGCGTCTCTCAACAATGCAACAACGAAGTAAGGAAATAGCAGCATTAATTACCCAACGAGATCAAACCTGGAAAGAGCTTATGCTGCAACGAAAGGCGCTCGAGACAGAACTCTTGGAGGTTGAAAAAAATATTCGGGAGAAAGAGAAATTCGAAAAAGAAGTTGAGAAGACAATGATCTTAATTGCTCTCAAGCAGGAGAACAGTGCAACAGCAGCTCGGGAACAAAAAGAGCTTGAAAAGTCGTTAGCAGAGGCAACGCTCTTTGACGAATCAAAATATAATGCGGCCCATGATGCCCTCAATACTACCAGGACTGAATTAGAAACGCTTAATACCACTACCGTGACATTGATGAGTTCATTACGCGCGTTTGAGCAAGCGTATGGTGAACAGTTGGCAAAAAAAGAACGCGTGTTCAAGATAGATATATGTCCTACCTGTTTGCAAGATGTGCCAGAAGCTCATAAGCACAATATAATGAATGAAACGGAAGGTAAATTGGTCGAGTTAAAGCGGCAAATTACGCACGTACAGGACCAGTATGCATCAGTAAGTGTCACGCTTGAGCAAAAGAAGACTATGCGCACGCTTCTTGAAAAACAAACACTTGAGCTTGAAATAATAAAGTCAAAAACAGAGTATATTGAGCGCTCGCGGAAAAAGCTTGTAGAAGTAAGCAAGCACTTAGAGACGCTCCAAAAAGATATAGAGTTTCTGCAGCGGCACACCGGCCATCTAAAAGGGGAGATACTCCAATTTTCAAAGTTTGACACTCACTATCGCCTCAAGCAAGAGGAATTAAAGCGTGCGTTTGTGAGTGAAAAGAACGCCGAAATTGTGATTGCAGAGCTAAACAAAGAGCTGGAAATAACTCATGCTGAAATAAAGCGTACGGAAGGGCAAATCGCACAAAAAGAAACTTTAGAACGTAAAGCACACCATCTAGCGAACGTCGTTGATTGGCTTGCGGCTCAATTTCTCATGCTTATTGATTTTACTGAAGTGCAAGTCATGATGAAATTGCGGCGGGAGTTTTCTCGCGTCTTCAGCACATGGTTTCACATGATTGCTGGTGATGCATTTGAAGTACAACTTGATGAAAACTTCACGCCCGTCATTATGCAGGGAGAGTTCGAAATGGAGTATGCATTTCTATCAGGGGGTGAGCGCACAGCGGTTGCACTTGCCTACCGGCTCGCCTTAAATCAAACAATCAATTCAGTTTTAAGCCAGATTAAAACGCGAGACATTGTTATTCTTGACGAGCCAACTGATGGTTTTTCTGAGGCCCAGATTGATAAAATACGTGATGTTCTTGAAGAACTAAAAGTACAACAACTTATCATTGTGAGTCATGAGCAAAAGATTGAAAGTTTCGTAAGTAACATTATCCGATTACGCAAAGTCGGTGATGTATCGGAAATTGATACGACTCCGTCTGCACCACAAGCCCCTCCTCGTGATGGATAAACCAAAACCCAAGACGACCAAAAGACTTAAATACTAGTTTTCTAACATAGATACTAGAGATTCTCGCTCTCGTCAAAACCCCTTAATAGTTTTAGGCGTTGTTGAGGATGTGGATGTAATAAACAAGCGGGAACATGTTCAAGTCTATGGATCAAGATATTAAGAATAGCATACTGAAATCTAATACAAGCTTAGTCGGCATTAACTGCAAAGACGGAGTCATATTGGGAGCAGATCGAAGAGTTACCTCTGGTAGTCTCGTCATGGACAAGAAGTATCAGAAAATCTTGCGCGTAAACGAGTATCTAGTTGTTGCCTATACAGGCGGAGTTGCTGACGCTCAATTACTCAATAAAGTTCTTGCCGCAGAGCTTCGTCTCAAAGAACTCAGGGCTAAAAGCAGACCAACCGTACAAGAAGCAGCACAGCTTGTTGCAATGATGACATATCGGAATATTCGTTCTCCGGCTATGTTAATGCACATCGTCGGAACGCTTATAGCAGGATTTAATGAAGATGGTACTGCTGAACTCTATACTATAGAACCTGCTGGAGGAGTCTATCGTGTAAAGGAATACGATGCAAACTTTTCCTCAGGAATGCCTTACATTCTAGGGCTTATGGAGCGTCTTTACAAAAAAGATTTATCGGTAAAAGAAGGAGTTGAGCTTGCAAAAGAATGTCTAAAGTCCTCTACACAGCGAGACACAGGCTCAGGAAATGGCATTGATGTATTTACCATAACAAAAGATGGCATAAAGCATGCTATTTCTGAAGAAATAATTGCTGAATATAGATAATCGGTTAAGAGCACAATGTCAAGACACTTACTCACTTCCTCAATCCTTAGAAACGTACGTTTTGCTCACTACAAGAAGCTTCACGAAATGAGTGTGGTGCAGTTCAAGGAAGGTTCTGAATATGACTGATATCTTAAAAAGCATCAAGGACGAGTTACCAAAGGTTATTAGTAGTGTTACATTCGAAGGTGCAAATATCGTGCTCTATACAGACGATAAAGAATTCTTCAAAAACGGTGAGCAACAGGTAAAAAGCGTTGTAGATAAAATAAAAAAACGAATAGAATTGCGTGCTGAACAAGGCATCTTGGCAAGTGAAGATGAAACTGATAAAACTATCCGCGCAATTGTTCCTGAGGAAGCAGAAATTGAAAATATAATTTTCGATGTGCAGCGCAGTACAGTTATCATTGAAGCGAAGAAGCCAGGAATGGTAATCGGTAAACAAGGTTTAGTCTTAAGCGATGTTAAGCGTTCAACGTTTTGGTCTCCTATTGTACAACGAAGCTCTGCAATTCCGAGCAAGATTACGGAAAAAATCCGTTCAGTTTTATATGCCAATAATGCATATCGGCGTAAATTCCTTGATAACATCGGGAAAAAAATTTATACTGATTGGAATCCTGAAAAAAAAGATATCTGGGTGCGGCTTACGTACTTGGGAAGTGGCCGCCAGGTCGGGCGTTCCTGCCTGCTTCTGCACACACCAAATTCGAAAGTGCTTCTTGATTGCGGCATTAATCCTGCAATTACCGATGGACCTGAGCGCTTTCCGTACATGGATGTATGTGAAATTGGAGATATTCAAAGTATCGATGCAATTATTCTCTCTCATGCACATATCGACCATATTGGTCTCGTACCCTATCTCTATAAAATGGGCTATCGCGGCCCAGTGTACCTCACCGCACCAACGCGCGACATTGCGGCATTGCTCGCATTAGACTTTGTAGGCGTCGCTTATAAGCAAGCTGCTTCACCGCTCTATCGAGCAGATGATATTAAAGAGATGGTACGCCATTCTGTGACACTCGAATATGGCGAGGTAACTGATATAACGCCAGATATTCGTATTACACTCTACAATGCAGGTCACGTGCTTGGTTCCGCACAAGTACACATTAACGTCGGTAATGGGTTGCATAATCTTGTTTACGGAGCTGATACAAAGTATGCTAAGACTCGCCTTCTCGATCCCGCAGTAAATCACTTCCCACGCATCGAGACGCTCACGATTGAGTCGACCTACGGTTCGAAAGACGATGTCTTGCCACCACGTCAAGAAGTTGAAGCTCATTTCATAGACTTAGTCAAAAAGACAATTGAACGAAACGGAAAGATTTTGCTTCCCGAACTTGGGCTAGGTCACGCCCAGGAGACAGTACTGCGTGTTGAAGAAGCAGTCCGTACCGGTCTTCTGCCAAAAGTACCTGTCTATATTGACGGAATGGTATGGGATATTACGGCGATTCACACAGCATATCCTGACTTTCTCAGTGCTGCTGTCCGCAATCAAATTTTCCAAGACAACAACCCATTTACTTCAGATATTTTGAAGCGTGTTGGTAGCCCCGCAGAACGCAAAGGAGTGATTGAAGGAGGGCCGTGTATAATTATCGCTACTTCAGGCATGTTAGTCGGCGGGGCCTCAGTAGAATATTTCAAAAATTTCGCAAGCAATCCGAATAATCTGATTGTGTTCGGCTGTTATCAGGCGCTTGGCTCTCTCGGTCGCACTGTCCAGGAAGGTGCACGAGATGTTATTGTTGATGGAGAAAAAGTAACCATTAATATGCAGGTTGAAATAATCAGCGGTTTCTCTGCACACTCGGGGCGTAATGAGCTTTTGCAGTATGTAAGCCGCATGAACCCTAGGCCAAAGAAAATCATCATCAATCACGGAGAAATATCTAAATGCCTTGATCTTGCTTCAACACTCTACAAGCTCAATCGCGTAGAAACTATTGTTCCTCGTAATTTGGAGACGATTAGGCTGAAGTAAGCAGGGTCTAGGCACCCTTTACTACTCTGGTAGAATAAAAAATACTATCAATTCCAT
>CAZCXX010000007.1:0-5387 GCA_964502865.1 Candidatus Woesearchaeota archaeon
ACTCCGGGCTAAAGCCTCAGAGCGTGCGCACATGTATTTTCTCAGTGTCAAGAACCCCAGACTAAAGTCTTGGGCGTGTCAGGGGTTCTTGAGCACTGTCAGGGATTAGCAAATCCCTGAAGCTGTCGAGAATCCATTTTACTCCCCGCTAAAGCAGGGAGAGTGCATGAAACAAGAGGATTCTCGAAGTTTACACAACAGAGAGTAGTAAAAAAGGTTTAAATACAGAGAATTCAGTAAGTTATATGACATTTTGTACTGAATTCTCTGTCTATACCATTCACAAAATTGTCATACAAACAAGTGAATTGTATATAAATGAGGTTACTGGACTATATAGTATACAATGGTGATTCGTTCAAGGGAAAACTTATTAGGCGCATGGGCGTTTCTTGGAGGCGTTGTTCTGGCATTACTTGTGGGTATTTTTGCAGGAAGAAGTATTGACCCCATTATTCCAGGAATACTTGCAGTACTCGGCATTGTTGTGGGGTACTTCGTTGCAGAAAAAGATGTTCAAACATTTCTTCTCGCTTCTGTTTCATTAGTCATCGTCAGCTATGCGGGCGTTTCGGGCTTAATACTTAACGCGGCAGTGTTGGGGATTAATATTAAGGGATATGTCTTAGGAATCTTAGGAGCATTACTTACCTTGTTCGTTCCCGCCACGATTATTGTGGCAATTAAGACAGTGTTTTCGCTTGCGCGGAGCTAATGACTTAGGCTTAGGCCCAGGCCTAGGAGAGCTACAGAGGTTATTTTTTAGACGACACCATGGTATTTATTCATTAATAAAATCAGTTCTCTGCGGCTTAGGGGCGGGAGCTTTGTGAATTTCAGCAAACTTGGGGGTTAGAATGAGGATGTTTTCTCCAAACCCTGCAATTGAACCTTCAATTGCATCCACGGTTTTCTTTAACTTGGCTACCGCGCGCTTTAGCTCAATGACATCCTTTGTCTTTAATGTCTTGATGTCAACAATAGCAATAGTATATCCTTCACGAATCGAATTGAGAACATCATTAATATCATCATATTGCCTTAAGACAAATGGCTTCACCAACACTTTATTTTCTTTGTTCTGTACTGCATTGAGGTCAATCTCCACATACTCGTCGGATGCATAACGACCGAACAACTTTTTTAAATCGAACACCATGAGAAGAAGTTGCACGTGTTAGTATATAAATATTACTGTGCTTTGTAAGATTTTGTCTTATCCACAAACAATGCCCTTGCAGTTTCACTCACACACAAATCCAATAGCAGAGCACCTTACATTTATTTTTTTACAGATTTTACCACAGTATTAAGTTCATCGCGAAGCTTTCGAGACTTGTCTTCTATGATTTTCTCCTGCTTTTCAACTGCCTGCATTCGAAGCTCGAGCACCCGTTTCTTTTCAGAAAGCTCGGCGATTAAGATCGTAGGGTCTGCGCGCATCATTATTCCACCCATAATTCTATACACTTCGTCCTTGGTTTTTGACAACTCAGTCAGTGCATTTATTGATTCATTGAGTTCAACCTGCACTGCCTGCTTTTGCATACTGATTTGCTGTAATTGTTGTTCAAGGGCCTGTAGAGCCTGAACTTTCTTACTGATCTCGGCATTTTGATTCATATTTGCCCTAAACCGCCTTTATTTTGACAATTTGTGTACGGGGCTTATAGAAAATCTTTGAACCGCAGTGTGGGCAAACAAACCGCTTTTCGAGCGCCTTGCTATTGATTGCTTTTTCGCATTTAAAACATTTATATTGTGCCATTGTTGAAGGGAGAGAGAATTGTTTTTAAATGTGTTGGTTTTTCTGGATGCATTTCCCTAACGAACAAAGGCAAGCTGATGAGCGTTCTCTGAATCGTTATTGTTGCTTTGTAGAAGTGAGCGAATATGCAGGACCTGCAAAGATTTTCTTGGTTTTAAGACATTTCCAGATGCCTGCAGCAACGCGTTTGACTCTTCCTCGAGGGTGAAAGGGAGATTGTTGGCGCACGCGCTGCAATGCTTCAATGGCATTGTATTCTTTTCTTACACGCGTTCCGTATCCAGCACCAAATTTGCCTGCTGCTTTAATTTTCTTTGTTTTTGAACCCATCTTAAGACACCTAGAGGTTTCTTAAAGGTCAACTTCCCTTTAATATTCCCTTGATTCTTCCTCTTTTCTATTAGAAAGGGTTTTTAAGCATTTCCATAAGCAGATAAACATGGAGCAAAAGCCCCAGTGTCAATTGATTCTTTAACTTGCATAACATCAATTGCCGTTATTTCTTCACTATTTATGCTTCCGAAACTAATAATTCCTACTAAATTCCCCTTGTCGTCAAACAACCCTCCTCCTGAACTACCAAAGGAGGCATAGGCATCTGAACTAATGCCTTTGAAAAGGAGACCATCGGAAGTCAAAAGATCGTGATGCTTTGAAACTGTGCCTTCTGCAACAACGAACTCGACTACTTTTTCAGCAAATCCCGGATAGCTCACTGCAATCACCCGATCTCCAACATCGAGCGAGGAGTTTCTAAAAGTAAGTGAGGAATTAAACACATCGCCTTCTCTCAGTTCGATGGTAAGAAGTACAAGGTCGAGACTCGCTGGTGCAAATCGAATTTCTGATGCATTGTAGAGTTTCCCGTTTGATAAACGAATTTGCGCACGTTCTGCAATACTCTCAGAGCATGAGTCGGTGATATTTGAAGCACAATCGAGTACATGCCGATTGGTTATTATTTTCGCTTGAGTTCCTGAAACAGACCAGAGCACTCCTGAACCAGACTGTGGTTGAGAAATTGACTTGTTCTTTACTTCTTCTGGACAATCATATTTCACCCATGCCGCCAGAGATTTAAGCTCATCGATGGATTTATCTTTTGTATCGAGAGAGACTTTTTGTTCAGAAGGCATAAAAATAAGCGTAAGAATGCCTAAGAGAAGAAGCGTGAGGACAAGCACTGCAATAATAATTCCTCCAGTCACTGAACCGGCGATGAGCAGAATATTTTTCATATCTTTATTCATTGAAAAATAAGGAGACGGTGCTTTTTAAACACACTGTCGATTAGAACATGGGGTCGCTGGGATTTGAACCCAGGTCGCGAGATCCCAAATCTCGAATACTGCCAAGCTGTACTACGACCCCTTAGCTTTTACGGGTTGGATATCATTAATAAACCTTATTACCTGCTCCTTCCTGTATAGACAAACGTTTCTTTTATTAGAACTAACGAAACCGTATCCCAAATTCTTTGTAAGTTCCTTAAAGTCGTGGAATAATCTCTGATCGCAATTCGTAAACTTTACATACCTTTGTCTTTCTCTTCTACAGATATAAATACAGCCATCTGTGTCGATAAGTCCTTTTATGCACTTCTTCGTATATATTTCATTTTCTTTAATCCAGTAGGGAACCCCGATATTATTTTTAATCTTATCTCCTCGCATAAGTCCTAATTTAAGGAGTTCTTCAATTAGGTATTTATTATAACAATAGAGGTACGCCTGGTTTGTTTCAGCATATATGTCTCTCTTCATCTCTATACCAAATACTTCTTTGCAGAGATTCGATACATATAGTGGAAGACCTAAGTCCTTCCCCTAATAGCAGACGACAGAATGGGGAGAAACTTATGTCGTCTGCTATAGTCGATATAGTTTGCATTTCTTTTATCAAATGCGATTTTTAAAGTATTTCTGTAGACACTCCCATCTCCAAGGATAATCCCGAAGAGTTCTGCGAGATCCTCACTCGGGATTAGTTTTCTTATCGGCTCAGTTTTTGCACGAGTTCCCAAATTACTTGTGAAATCAAACTTAATTTTTTCTAAATGCTCGTTAAAATTGATAAAGAGATTTCCTAAGCCTTCGCTATCCCCACAGCAAGCTGATGGGGTATTACGCTCGGCTTCGAGACGGAAATCTCTAATTTCAAATTGGGCGCAGCAAGCTGCGGGGTATTTAACCCAATTTGAAATAAACTTAGCCAATTTACGAAAGTTTTTCCCGTAAATGCTTTTGTTGATATAGACATTCTTAACTTCGAATTGCAGTTTACGACTTAATTCTCTTCGGCTATAACCGCTGTTTCTTACCGCAGTTCTTAAATTTTCAGTTATTAGGTATCTCTCTTCCCACATCATAAAGGAAGTGTACTGAAGTTTAAATCACTTTATCTTAATTCCTCAACGACGACAGAAAAACTATTTCTTTTTCGCAGCAGGCTTCTCTTCCTTCTTCGGTTCTTCCTTCTTCGCGCCAGCAGCCGCAGGCGTTGCCCCCGCTGCTGCTCCAGCAACAGGTGTTGCGGCTGGCGCGGCTGCTAGGGCTGCCGCTTTCGCTGCTTCCTCGGATGCTTTTGCCTCTTCTGCTGCTTTCGCTGCCTTGTCTTGTGCAGACTTGACTAGCGCAAAGTGTCTCTCTAGATCTTGCTTCTTCTCTTCAGAGACTTCGGTTATTCCTTGTGAAATGTGCTTGTCATATTTGCCTGCGTCAATATCTTTTTCAATATCTTTTGCCTGCTTGTTATCTACCAAAACACCGAGAGAAACACACGTACCCACGACTAGTTTAACAGCTGCTCTTAAGTCTTTTGCAAGCAAATCAGGCTGTTTTGTTTGGGCAAGTGCGATAACTTGTTCAAGTGCAATATTGCCGACTTTTGTTGAACCAGCACTCCCTGAACCTTTTTCAAGCTTCAGCTCTTTCTTAATTAATTCTGCTACTGATGGTGAAGATACCTTAATTTCGTATAGTTTAGTTTTTGTATCGACATTGAGTTCAACAGGGACATTAATGCCTTTAAAACCTGCAGTTGCAGTATTTACATCAGCGATTACTTTACCTAGATTAATTCCCAGTGGTCCGAGCTGCTGAGCTACTGCTGGTCCTGGTTTCATTGCGCCTCCTTCAACAATTAATTTAACTTTCATATTCCGTAATCATCCTCCGCGTCTCGCGGTATTTCTTCCTTGTCCTCTTCCACTTTATCTTCACGCCTTATAACCTTTACGTTATCGAGTTTTACGGTTACAGGAATCGGTACGGACGCGCCGAGGAGTGAAACAACTACTTCGCCTTTCTGCCTGTCGATACGTGTTACTTTTGCTTTCTCATTCTTGAATGGCTCGGAAATCATCTCGACAATGTCACCGATCTCGATTTTGATGTCCTCAACTTTTGGCTCAAGCATGTTTTTGATTTCTTCATAAGTGATTGTTTTGCCGATGATTCCTTTTACATAGGGTAGATCAAATGCAACTTCTTCAGCAGAATCCCGATCTGTTGCTTCGAGAATTACATATCCTTTCAAACCATGTGGGCGAACCATTGCAGAAACATTGAGAGCTTTTTTCTGAGCTCGATCGCTCATCATGTCAATTGCTTTGTCTTCT
>CAZCXX010000007.1:5397-13429 GCA_964502865.1 Candidatus Woesearchaeota archaeon
CTTTATTGGTCGTTACTTTAATGATAAACAGCATTGTGTATGCTCCGCTACCCCCTAGTATCTAAGAAGTAGATGCTGTAGGGAGAAAGAAGGGGTTTATAAAACTTACTTTTTGCGAGCATTCCACTTCTGAATCGCTTGTTCACCCAGAGGGTTTTTATCCTTAACATGCAAGCTGTCTTTAAATTCAACCCAGAACTCGCGAGCGTTATACGAAAGAATAACAAGCATCGTAAGGAACATAGTAATACATGCTCCAAGACCTGCGAGTGCCATATCTTTAATCGCGTCCCACTCGTCGCCCTGAGTGCCGAGATACGCAACGCCAAGGTCCCCGCCAAAGATAAGCGCGATGAGCCATTCTAAAATTTCATAAATAGCACTAAATGCAAGAACAAACTCAATCGGAAGGTAGAGTCCCCAAACTCCCCGAGCCGCACCAATGCGTTTCACCACTTCACGGAACGGATATGCAAGCAAAAAGCCGAAAGCAAAGTGCACGACACGATCATAGTGATTGCGTGCAAGGGAAAATGTATCGCGTAACCAGTCTCCAAAAGGAACTTCTGCATATGTGTAATGCGTGCCGATTATATGCATGAACATATAAGCAAAGATCAAGCCATAGGAAATGTTTGATAACTTAAACCACCTATGCGTGATAAAGATAAGAATAACGAAAGGGACGGTAAGTATATTTTCAAGAATCCAGTCGTGGAAGTACTTTACGTTGACGCCGAGAATGACCCAGTCGAGTAGAAAGACGAGGAGCAAGAGGAAGGCAAACCTACTTGGAGATTTGAGCTTTTCGTACAAGTACGCGGTGAAAATGCCGAGCGCGAGCGATAAGAGAAATAATACTCGTGCACCGAGAACAAGGTTGAGTTGGAGTGGGGCATCGCCAACATAATGTGAACTAAAGCTGACGCCAAGCGCAATAAAGATAGTAACTGCAGTTAATGTGAACATCCAGAATGTGTGAAGACTTCTTTGGTAGGTAATAAAAAATAGAACGAACGCGACAAGACTCATGAGTCCACGCTCGAATTCTCCTAAGGAGAATCCAACGCCGAGGAAAAAATAAATGCTAATTGTTAAAAGAAGCATGAGCACGAGCATTGCAGGATTTGCTCGCAGCGAGGATGGTTTTACTGACACGCCCTTTTTCACCATTGAAGGCAGAAGGCGATGAGCTTTATAAAGACTAGGTTGGCTTGGTTGACTCTGATTGCTCAAACTGAGTCCATACTCCGCACCTTGGTGCGTCTTCCTCAGTTTGAGGCTTAAAGAATACCCCGCAGCTTGCTGCGATTGGGATTCTTTATTGCTCAAGTTTTTTTAAATACTCCTTAATGCGCTCTATCATCTGAGGAATGAGAAACTTCTCGATTTTTGTCTCAAAAATTTCAGTCAGTGGGGCAAATTCTGAAAGACGATATTTATTTTCCTGTTTATCGACGAGCATGCCATCTCGCAAGCGCTTGAGCTGACGCCGGATATTGCTTTCTGCGAGGCCTTTGCCTTCGAGCGAATTATCTTTTCGTAATAACGTGACACGATCGCGTATTTCAAAGGAAGAGAGCCATGCTTTTTGTTTTCGTGCGTCCTCTAGTACGAGAACAATATCAACGATAATATCACGAGAGTCGCCTGGTTGGAGCATGCCGAGTGAGAGTACAACTTTCTTCACGAGTTCACGAGGAGCCACATCATAGGGGCGCTCGTATTTACGAAGCGTGATTTCCCCAAGCGGAATATCCCGAACCATACGAAGAAGAGTATCGCAATGATTATAAATCTACTTCTTTTGAAATAACTTATGAATTTAGTAGCATGTGTGGGCGCGGATAAAGAAAATTGGGGACAGATCACTGCATTGATGAACCATATGGAGTGTGAACAGATTGTCTTGGTGATGAACAGCAATGCCAGCAATTTTCCAACGAATGAGAAATGCAGAGTCATCTCTCTTGAAAGTACAACTCCTTTGATTACATTGAAAAGATCACTTATTGAACAACTTAGACCGGTGATCGGAAAGGAATTTGAAGTTGCGCTTTCACTTGCTTCAGGAACGGGAAAAGAACATATGGCTCTTGTTGCTGCATTGCTTAACATCCCGGTAGGCATCAGGCTTGTAGTCTTTACGAAACAGGGTGTTGAAACGATAACTTGATTAAGAATCTGCTTTATTCTTTTCAGCGATTAGAAAATAACCCAGAACCACTTAACCATTAACAGTGTGACAAGTGCGAGGATGATCCATGTTGATGCTTTGAATGTACGCAGGGCTGCTTTTTCACTTCCTGTTAAACCCCAGACGGTAAGGTAGAAGAAACGGCCACCATCAAAAATTCCAACAGGGAGCATATTACAGAGCGCGACCGAGATATTAATTACGACTATCCACCAGAGCAAGTCATAAATGAATATTCCGAATTCTCCAAGGCGCGATTCATAGTACACAAGAGGGTTATGCACTGTGCCTATCGCTTTATAGACTAAACCTCGAACTCCTCGTGCTTGCATGGGAACGATTCCAATACCTAGATAAGACTCGCCGGCACGCCCGGCAAGCACGATATGGAAGTGCTGCTCTTTTCCTGCATCATCCTTTGTTGTGAGCGTGATATTCTCGCCCGGATTATGAGAAGCAAGAGCCGAACGAAGTTCTTCATAGGAAGTGACTGGAACTGAATCAATCTGTGTAATCGCACCCCGAAGACGGGCATTCAGAGCAGGGGCATCATCATACACTGTAATTGCGGGAAGTTGTTCTGAAAGCGTTTGAGAGAGGGTTGCGGGTGCTACGAAATACCTCGAACCGCTTGTCGTTTTCAGGGAAACGAGAGTTTCATTAGAAGCAGAAAGGTATCTTTCTGCTTGATTAAGAGGTATACCGTCGACCATAGCGATGTCTTCTATCGTAAGGGTACTTGCAGCGTAGGTATTAAAATACACTCCTGCCGGAATGAAGACGGCGGCAATGAATAAGAAGAGTATAACTGCAAAGAGTATGGTCATGAGCACATTGGCAAAGGTCCCTGCTGCTAAAATTGCAAGTTGATCGAACTTCTTGGCCTTGTTCATTTGTTTCTCATCTTGCTCAACGAAAGCAGCTAAAAAAGGACCTAAGAATCCAAATCCCGTAGAATGTATTTTGACCTTACTAAACCGAGCAAAGATACCGTGAGCAAATTCGTGAGGTATTGCAATAATTGCAATGATAATAATCCAATAGGTGAAATAAAAAGGAGGGAGAAAATCAACAGCGAACAGCTTGTCAATGTAGGGTATGAGTGGCGTGATGACTGGGACGCGCAGCTGTTGTGCAAGTGAGGGAGAAGTAATATAATGGTAGGAAAGTTTTGCAAGTAGCCAGATCATGGCGAGCATTAATATATATCCGGATGCTATGGCTACGTACTGAAGCGGACGGAGAATTGGCGCATATTTTTTACTCGTCCATTCGATTAATTGAAGCCCCACCTTGGTACGATAGAGATAGAGTAACCCTTCTCGCTTCAAGTTATGTTTGCGCGTATAAAGAAAGAGAGCTACGAGCAGAGTGAACAATACAAGAAACACGACATCGTATACGATAAAATTCATTTTGCTCTATTTTTTACGCACCGGCCGAAATGCGTGCGACCCACACTTTACACAACGGACTTTTTTGGCAATGACGCGAACTGCTTGCGTTCGTGTTTTATGACTGCAATCTCTGCAGATGAAAACGTTACCGAACAACCGTGCTTGGGCGATGGGGATTTTCGTTGCCATCTTAGATGACCCTCATAATTGCTTTTCTTCCTTCAATGTCCCAATATTCCACTTGTTTTCCTGGTGCAATTTGCTCTTTAAGGTCTTCAGCGTAGACAAGATCAAACGTCTCAAAACTCTCTAGATCCATTACTGAGGCAGTAGCATCCGATACCGTAAGTACTTGGGCTTTACGCTTATCAATATTAGGAACGTCAAACCGCGTATCTCCGGGAACCGCGACAATTTTCTTCTTTCCGGTGAAGACAGAAATTGCTTCAATACGACACTTGCTCGCTCCATGTTTGCCAGTCTTACTTATGTCATTTGAGCGTACCGTGCACGCATCACCGTCGACAAGAATCGTTGTGCCTGGCTTTGCACCTGTTGCATGAATTAATCGTAACACCATGCATGAAGAGCGCTAAATGCATTTATAAGCCTTTCTGCAAAAATTGCTATTGTGTGTTCATTTATTGCTCAAACTGAGTCCATACTCCGCAGCTTGCTGCAACGAAAGATTCTTTATTTTTTACGAATATGGATGACCTTTTCATTGTGGGAACGACAGTATTTAAAAACTTCTATGGTGCCCACACCTGGAAATCGAATTTAAAAAGGAGATCGCTGTTGAGTAGGCATGAAGGCGTCGCTTACGCGGGGCTTGGGGCAACTTGTGGTTGCAGGATTAATTGCTCTATCAGGAGCGCAGCTCAACGCTCAATCCGTCCCGTATTCAACTCCACTTTTACCGTTTAAAGCATCATCACTCCCTCGCTTTCCTGCCCCTTACTCTACTCAATCCAATGTTCCTCCCGCGCTCAAGATACATCAGAATGTGCCCCCCACTTCTACAGCAAAAATTCCCATTATTTCTCAAAAAGAAAACGGATGGAAAGGATTTTTTGATAGCCGAGTTGAATACAATCTATCCCATCGTCTCACTGTTCGAAGAACTCTTGATATGCTCTCAGAAAGCGAGCAGAAAAGATTGCCCTTTTCTGAAATTGCAGCAAGTCGTATCGGGGGCGCGGTGCGAAAGAGCGCTGAACAGACACTACGGGAGGAGCTCCAAGAGAGGATGACTATTGATGATTGGACAGAACTACATATAGTTGAACCTGTTGAAGAATTTATAGAAGATGAAATTGTAGATCCAGTAATTGCGGCCGTTACCTTTCCCATAAGAAAAATTAAATATTTCTGGTCTCAACGATACGGTAGTTCATATTTTTTAGCCGATCCTCCTCGTGCTCGCTCGAGAACTCGATCGCACAACGGTCTGGTTCAAGATATTCTTACCGGTCGTGAAGAGAAAAATCAACTTGCAGATCCACTGAATGATGAAGGAACTCCTGGAGAAGAACACTACCAGCCTTCTCGCTTGCCCTCAAAAATTGCTATTGGTGCACGACCATTTCAAAAAAAACCCTATGGATATGGAACACTCCGTATTGGGGAGTGGTATACACATGGTCGACTGAGCGCGGCAGGCATACCTTTCGATCCTCGATTAAATGAAGCATCTCTTGCGCTTCAAACAGTGCTTGATCCGTACCATGTAGTATTTAGCTTGGGAGGTAAAAAACCTTTCAAAAATAAACGTGAGCCTGAAGAGTATTTTGGTCCATATGGATTTATTGGATTAAGCAGAATTATTGTCAATGGAGAGAGGAAGCAGGGAGAAATCTATGTAGAAGGAAGATTAGGCAAAGAACATGGAGTCTTTGTAGGACTAGATATTTCTTACTAAGCACAAACGTTTATAAAACCCCTTTGATAGCGTGAGATCATGGACATTATACAGAAAAACGAGTTTGTTGCACTTAAGTATACCGGAGAAGCGAACGGGGTTTTATTTGATTCTAACGAAGAAGAGTACGTAAAAAAGCTACATGCTGATGCCCAAGCACATGAAATCATCGTTGTAGTGGGAAGGGGGATGGTGGTTCCTGGTCTTGATATTGCACTTGAAGGAAAAGAAATTGGTAAACGATACGACGTTTCATTTGAAGCACGTGAGGGATTTGGTGAGCGACGGAGGGAACTCGTTAAGACAATCCCCCTGAAAGTTTTTACTGAGAAGCAGATCAAACCGTATCCCGGCTTAATACTTGCCATCGACAATATGACTGCACGGATCATCACTGTTTCCGGTGCGCGCGTCATTACGGATTTTAACAACCCTCTCGCTGGTAAATCTCTTCATTACTCTTTTGCTGTAACCAGACGCGTGACAGATGAACAAGAAAAAATATGTGCGCTTTTTGAAGTGAGCTTTAAAGGAATTCCAGAGTTTGAGGTTAAAGATACTATCGTTGTTAAGGGCCCTCACGTCCTTGAAGGATATTCTAAAGCATATTCCCCCATGTTTAAAGAACTCATTGGAAAGGAATTGGAATTTGAGCTCAAGACACCGTCTGCAGAAGAACATGCAGATCATAGTCACGACCATGACCACGATCACACCCATGTTGACGGCAAGCATGTGCATTACAGAGAATTTACTTGATTTTGTTACTTTGTTCCGTAAATTCTCTGTCTGGAGAATTATAGGAAATCGCTTTAATAATCGTAATTTCTAACGCGATTTCCTATCTATCAAACAACACAACCACTACGAAAATTAATGTTGTTTGATATAACAGGGGGTAACACGATTGAGTTATAGAGAATTGCGCTGATCAGACTAATTTTTGTGCGCAATTCTCTAATGGATAATTGCACAAGACTCTATCCCAATCAATGCAATTATCCATAATTCTCCATAACTCGCTTTCTGAGCGTCTTACGGGAGAGTTTTATCCTCGATAATGAAGCTCTGCAACGAACAACAACAATCCTTATAAACAGGTAAAGACTTGGGCGATGAATGGCAGAATTGCTGTTTGAAAAAGAGCGTTTGAGCGGAAGTGATATTGATAAGGAGCTTGAAGCGCTCTTACAAAAACAAGGTGCCCGAATCAAGGTTGTTGGATGTGGTGGCGGAGGAGGAAACTCGGTTTCCCGCATGAAAGAAACTGGTATAAAGGGATGCGAAATTATTGCAATCAACACGGATGCGCAAGATCTTCTCTATTCTAATGCGGACCACAAGATTCTCATTGGTCGTGAACTTACCCACGGACTTGGAGCTGGAAGCAATCCTAAGATCGGTGAGCAAGCTGCAAAAGAATCAGAAACAGAAATTAAAAAAAGGCTTGGTGAATGCGATATGGTATTTATTACTTGCGGTCTCGGTGGCGGTACTGGCACTGGGTCGGCGCCAGTAATAGCCGATATTGCTAAACGCCAGGGTGCATTGACCATTGGCATCGTCACTCTTCCGTTCACTGTTGAGGGGCAGAAACGAATTGAAAACGCGCAATATGGGCTTGAACGCATGGTTGCTGTTACTGATACGTTAATCGTTATACCGAACGACAAGCTCTTGGAAATTGCTCCTGAATTGCCCATCCATACCGCGTTCAAAGTTGCTGATGAGATTCTTACCAACTCAGTCAAGGGAATTACTGAACTGGTCACGAAAGCTGGTCTCGTTAATCTCGATTTTGCCGATATTAAGGCAGTTATGTTACGTGGTGGTGTTTCATTAATCGGCATTGGCGAATCTGACTCTAAGGACCGTGCGCGCGATGCTGTTGAAAAAGCAATTCACAATCCTCTTCTGGATGTTGATATTACCAATGCAAAGGGGGCGCTTGTCAACATTATAGGTGGTCCTGATATGTCTCTCGACGAGTATAAGACAGTGATGGAAGCTATCGGGACAAAGATTGCCTCCGATGCAAAACTTATTTCAGGAGCACAGATCTCTGCAGATATGGATAAAACGTTGAAAGTTCTTATTATTGTGACTGGAGTGAAGAGCTCACAAATTCTTGGCTGGTCAACGGATATTCCCTCTGAACCGGGAGCGGAACTTGGGAAAGAACTCGGGATTGATTTTGTGAACCAATAGATCTTTTCTCGCAGGAGCATTTAAAAATAACCGAGTTTTTAAGGACATATGGACATGAACGCAGGACCCGGGTGGAAAACACGCTTCTACTCGTTTATTGTACAATCAAAGCGCGTCTGGCACGTTTTGAAGAAACCGAACAGTGAAGAATTTAAGGCAGTTGCAAAGATTTCTGCTCTTGGTATACTTGCCATTGGCGTTCTTGGCTTTATTGTCTCGCTAGTGATGCGGATTGCGGGTTAAGTGAACTACCGAACCATCGACATGTTTAAAAAGCAGCTCTTCTGAAAAATATGGTCGTATAACTAC
>CAZCXX010000007.1:13529-24740 GCA_964502865.1 Candidatus Woesearchaeota archaeon
TCAATGGAACTGAAACAAGCCATACAAGAATTGCGAAAGACGGAAAAACGGAAGTTTGATCAGAGCATCGACTTAATTATCAACTTAAAAGATATTGATGTCAAAAAAGATAATATCTCCACGATTGCTACCTTGCCTCACAAAGTACGCGACAAAAAAGTATGCGCATTCCTGACTAAAAAATCAGAGCTTGTTTCTACTGTTACTCAACTGGATTTTGTAAAATATAAAGAAAAGAAGGATCTTAAGCGCCTTGTCAAAGAATACGACTTCTTTATTGCCTCTGCAAAACTTATGCCTTCTGTAGCCACTACGTTTGGTAAAGTCTTAGGTCCAACCGGTAAAATGCCCTCGCCCCAACTTGGCGTATTAATGCAAGAAGATGATGTTACGATCAAACAGCTCTTGAGTCGCATTGAAACTTCGGTGAAAATACGAGTGAAGGAACCGAGTGTAAAAATATCAGTTGGAAAGGAAAGCATGAAAGATGAAGAGATTATTGCAAATATTCAAGCAATGTACAATTCCTTAATTGCTGCACTCCCGATTAAGAAAGACAACGTCCGTTCAGTATTAGTAAAACTCACGATGGGCAAACCTGTCAAGGTGGAGATGAAATAATGAATAGTGTAAAACAAAAAATACGTGAAAAGGCAATCCCTACTTATAAGATTGAGCGAGTGGCTCAACTTACTAAGGCGATCTCTACTCATCAGACACTTCTTATTGCTTCGACTCGAAAATTGCCAAGTTCACAATTTCATGAGATTAAGAAAAAATTACGAGGAAAAGCTGAGATTGGCGTGGCAAAGAAATCTCTTGTTGTGCGTGCGATTGAAGCCACTAAGAACGCGGCATTACAACCATTAACCTCACACATCGGCGCCGATGTCGCGCTCTTCTTCTCGAACCTTGATCCGTTCACTCTTTCAGGGCTACTTGCCGATAACCAAAGCCCTGCAAAAGCAAAAGCAGGAGACATTGCACCGGAAGATATTCATGTTGAACCAGGGCCGACGGACCTCATACCTGGTCCAGCCATTTCAGAACTATCTGGCGTCGGCTTGAAAGTTGCCGTTGAGAGCGGTAAACTTGCCATCAAACAGCCAGCAACAATTGTGAAACAAGGCGAGGCAATTAAAGACAACGTTGCAAGCGTCATGAGCAAACTCGGAATCTTTCCCCTGAGGGTGGGTTTTGAGCCTCTTGCTGCTTATGATTCTAAAAATAAGAAAGTGTATGTGGGGATTAAGATTGACAAGAAAGGCACGTTGGAAGCTTTGCGCGAATCTATTGGGAAAGGCAGAGGATTTGCTATCAGTGTCAAATACGTTTCGAAAGATACTATTTCATACTTTATCAGCAAGGCGGGTTTGGAAGAAATGGCAATTCAAAAACTCGTGGATGCAAAATCAAGTACACCTGCTCCTCTAGAGGCAGCTGCAAAATCAAATTCAACAATGATAAAGGAGGATAGCTAATGGAATATATATATGCAGCACTCTTATTGCATAAGCTAGGACAGCCAGTAACTGCTGATGCTTTAACAAAAGTTGTTGCAGCTACGGGAGTTCAAGTGGATGAAGCAAAAGTAAAGACACTCATTGCTGCACTTTCTGGCGTTGATATCGCTGCCGAACTTGCAAATGCCAGTTCTCTCGCCGCCGCACCTGCTGCTGCACCTGTAGAGAAGAAGGAAGAAAAGAAGAAAGAAGAAGCGCCTTCGGAATCAGCCGCGGGACTTGCCTCATTGTTTGGGTAATTCAAAATTATCCTCTGTGCATTGAACAAGCCTTAGCGCTGCATCTATTTGAATGTACCTGCGTTATTTGTTTTACTTTGAAGCACGTCCTCAATTTAAAAACCTTTATAAGTCCTTTTTGTGAGCATAGGGGGTAGGGCGGATGGCACAATGGTACTGCGCTAGTCTTGAGAACTAGTTTCCTTCGGGATATCCCGGTTCGATTCCGGGTCCGCCCGTTTTTAACGACATCGAAGAAGTGAAGAACCATATGGCAAGAGCATAGTGTATTAAGGAAAAATTAAGCATTTACCCAAACCAGCGCTTCCACAAAGATTTCTTCTCAGCGATTGCATCTTTTGGCTCGATTATTTCAAATTTTATTTCTGGCTTCGTTTTTAAAACAGGGGCTTCTTGAGAGAGCGTTTCATCAACACGTTTCATCGCTTTTTCTACTTCAAGACGTGAATGGCCTTGATTAATTAGTGCCCATTTTAATGATTCTTTTGTGTATCCCTTACGAAGATTTCTTTTGAAATATTCGGCAAGCTGCTGAATATAGTCTTCACGTTTTCCCATCGAGTTTGATATCTGTGCTTGTATATAAATTTATAGGAAATCACATGGAAAAAGTACGATTATTATAGGAAAAGAAATTAATTTTCGTATCTTTCTTTTCCTATCTATCGAGTGAAAAACTTCCGAAAACTTATTTCCCTCGATATAATGTGATTTCCTATCTACAGAGAATTCAGTAAGTTATATGACACTTTGTACTGAATCATCAGGAATCAGTGATTCCTGACTGCCGTCAAGAATTAGCAAATTCTTGAGGTCTCAGTCTATACAATTCACAGAATTGTCATACAAACAAGTGAATTGTATATAGCAAACAACAAAAAAATACGAAAATTAAAGTTGTTTGCTATAATTGCCTTTTTACGTGGTTTGTGATTCTACCGTTGTCCGGTCTGAAAAGAACGTGTAGAGACCCTTTTCTTTATAGGACTTGAGGAATACGAGGAAATACGCCAAAATAAGAGGGCCTAGAATGAACCCCATGATGCCAAAGATGAAAATTCCCCCCATCATTCCAACGAGGATTACTGCTGGCGAGAGATTTGTACGACGTGAGACGAGATACGAGCGAAGCACATTATCGATCGTAGAAACAATTATAAGATTATACAATAGATAGCCGAATGCTACTCCAGATGACCCGGTCGTAAAGAGGTAGACTGAGACTGGCACCCAAATAATAAATGGTCCGACAATGGGAGTAATCGATAGAATTGTTGCGAGGATTGTTAGCACTAATGCATTTTTTATTCCGAATATGAGAAATCCGATACCTGCCAGCGCACCTTGCACGAGCCCGATAATAATTTGCCCGTAAATAACGCTATCGGTGATATCCCGAAAGTGCTTGACAAGAATTTTCTCTTTTGATTGCCCAAAAGGAGAGAGACCAGTAACAAACTCATTCAGCGCTTGATGGTCGCGCAACGCGAAGAAGAATACGAAACAAATAATGAAAAGGTGCAGTGAAATCATGGGAACATCGAGAAAAACAGCCACTAGTGAATTAAGAGCTAATGCGCTAACTTTCGAGATAAAACTGTTAACTGCGACTCCTGCCTGCACTGAAAACTGCTCAGAAGCGGTGGGAAAGAGCGCAAGGAGTATTTCTTGTACATCAAGCGTCTGCGTATATCGAAACATCTGGAAAATTTGGTCAATGATTATCGGAATGAGAAACCAGGTTGGGATAATAATGATGATTAATAAAATTGTTAAAATTACCGAAGCGGCAACCGTTTTATTCCGAACAAGCTGCACTACTTTTTTGTGGAGCGGCATGAAAAGGTAAGCAAGGATAAGCGCGGCGATGACTGAAGTAATCACCGGACGAATTACCAAAAATGCCAATACGCCGAGCGCGATAATGATAACTAGCATTGAAACTTTTTTTGCATCTCGCTCGTTGAATTCCATTCATGATGAAAGGCGAGTGTATATTTAAACTTCTCTACATGGCGCGCCAGTAAAAAAATAAACTTTATGCTAAGATTTAAATAGAGTCTTTCACTTTTTTCTTTTGCGAACACAAAAATGAGCCAAACATTGTATAATATTTTTGCAGGTACAGAAGCTGCGGGGGCTCATGATGAGTTTATTAAATATAGCAAGGGCGTTTTTCAGTACAAATACTTACTTGAAGGGAAAAAACAAAAGAGTGCATGGTCGATTAAAACAGGCGCAGAATATGCCAACTATTTAGTCAGTGCCTGCCTCGAGCGCCAAACTCTGCCAGTTGCTGTTACTGGAGTAATCGTTTCTACTTTTGACGTCCATACGGAAGCACAGAAACTTTTCCCTGTTGAAGGTGTTAAGAAGTTCATGGGCATTAAACAGCTCGTGATTAATACGACGGTGAAACCTGCAGATGTTCTTGCGCTCATTAAGATGTACCCGCGAGCATTTTTTGCGCTTTCGTTTTCCACTCCAGAAACCATTCTCAAAATTAAAGCGAAAGCACCAAAGAGTGCAAAACCTGCGAGCAATGGAGAAAAAGAGCCGAGTGTAAATTTCTGCTCTGTGAAAACAAGCGATGTATTCTTAGTCAGAACTCTCTTCTTTGATTTCCCTGATTTTAAAAAAATAAAAATAAAACATACAATTACCATTACTGATATTACTTTACCAGAGAGTGTAACTGATCCTGTTCAACTTCGCGAGCAATCAAAGAGAAAGGGAACAATTACGAGAATTGTTATTGTGGATGGCGTTGAGAAAAAGAGTGAGGCGGGGTTTTTTGCTTAATATTTTCTTGTTGATGTTTCAGTGACGCGCGACTCACTTGCGTACTCTTTACAACAGATCCTATAGCCTTCTTTCCCATATTCTTTTAAACTTCTCTTTTCAATAAGTTATACATCGACAGAAGTTTTTAAGGTTTAGAAAACATTAAAATTCAGCCCAAGGGTTTGCTACAATACGGGCAATAAAGAAATTCCGGTGCAGATTCCTTAGCACATAACTTACAAGTCTTTTTTGATTGAATTCTGCTTATTGAGAGAAAGGTGCTCCTTTCAACCAGATCGGAAGGTATTTCTTTTATGAAACTGGACTCATTTCCAAGTTCGGTAATCAAGAAAAGTTCTTCTCGCGCACGAGTGAGGGCGACATACAAAAGCCTTCGCTCCTCTTCTAAGAGCATCTTGACATTGCCTGGCTTGACCATCTGAAGAATGCGGTCTGATTCCCATACTTGCGGAAATCCGTGAATTCCGCGTGTGAGACCAACAATAAAGACAATTTTTGCCTCAAGACCTTTCGCAGCGTGAATGGTGCGTAGCGTTGCAAGCCCGCGCAACACTTCTCTATACGGCTCAATTGCTGCACTCCTTCTATAAAGGACGAGCAGATCTTCTTTTCTGTAGCCAGCTTCTAAAAATTTTCCTAGCGCGCTTGCTACGGCAAGGACACCATCTTCACTTTCCTTTTGTGCGCAATAGAGATATATCTTTTTTCCTTCTTTTGCCAAGGCAGTAATCTCTTTATCTATTTTATAGGAATTATTTTTTATAACTTCATTCGATGCTTTAACAATAGTGTCGCTGCTTCTGTAATTAACGTCCAGTTTTACAATTTCAGCTGGCTCAAAGTGCTTCTTGAAATTGACAATGTAATCCACTTCTGAACCTCGCCAACCGTAGATGCTCTGCCAGTCGTCCCCAACGCACAGGAGCTGGCTTTCTTTGGCCAAAAGGCAATTCAGAAGCTTGACCTGCAGCGTGTTCACATCTTGAAACTCATCGACCAATAAGTTAGAGTATTTTTCACGACACATTTCACGCACACCCTCCTTCTGCTCAAGGAGATTGATTGCTATTGTAATGAGGTCGTTAAAGTCCATGTAAGACCTTTTTTTACAGTACAGCGCATACTCTTCAATAATTGGCTTTGCCAACTCATAAAATATCTTCACTCTATCGTGCTGGTCTGCCATTGCACGCTGAAACACTTCTTCGAGGCTTTTATCTTCCACTTTTATCTTGTCCATTACGCTCAAGGCCATTGAGAGGAACTCGTCAAGCTGCTTGAAATATGACTTAAATTCTGACTCTACATTGAGGGCAATATCCTGTCGTATTGTTTCGCTTATTCGCGGCAAAATACTTCTTGCAAGCGCCTCATAAAAAGAGCTAATGTTTTTTGTCATTGGCTCATATGTCTTTATGAGGAGCTTATTTGCAATATGGAATTGCTCTTCTTTATCTTTCATTCCATGGCTCAAACTACTCACGTGTTCAAGATAGGCGTCTGCCTGAGGCAGATAAAAGTCTGGCTGGAAGGGAAAATCTTTGATAAGAACACTTGGCTCATACACATATTTGACATGGTGAACATAGAGCCAGTCAGCGATGTAGCGCTCTGATTTTGACCGTACTTGCTCGCCACCTAAAGTAGTATAAGGCTTGCTATACTCTATGTATTCCTTTCTCTGTATCTTTTTTCTTTGAAAATCAACGTAATAATCTAAGATATATCTCTTAAGCTTGAGCAGGTATTCTACATTCTCGCATAACTGCTTAGTAATTTTCTGAAAAATTTCCTTTTGCGTCTCTGGCGCGCTTAAATCGCTGTTAAGACCTTCTTCATTTACTGAATCGGAAAGGATACGAAACCTATTGTCAAATGTCTGTGAGCCATACTTCCGCAACAGATTGTAGCAGAAACTATGGAATGTCGAAACAGTTAGATTTGATAGCCAAGGGTACTTTTTGAGGTACTTTCTCCTCTCAGCCTCTTTTGTCTGCAAGCTCAAAGTTTTGTCTTTGATGATGCTTAAGTATTCTCCTCCTTTATTGGCAAAAAGAATTAAGCGGTCAATCATCTCGTTCGCAGCATTCTTTGTGAAAGTGATTGCAAGAATGCTTGAAGGGTCGACACCTTTTTCTATCAAATAGATTATCTTCTGAATAAGCGTTTTAGTCTTGCCTGAACCTGCTCCTGCAAGCACGAGAAGCCGCTTATGCTCGCTGAGCACCGCTTCTCTTTGCGAAATATTTAATTCGGAGAGAATGGGACTTTCTTCAGCAAGTGGCATGCATTAGGGCGGAGATTGAAGTTTTTATACTGTGTGTTGTGTTTTTTTAATATAGTGGAAGACCTAAGTCCTTCCCCTAATAGCAGACGACACATCAAGAATTATCGAGGCTTCAATTCTTGACTGCGCTCAAGGACTTCGAGAATATGCTTATTCTCGACAGTGATCAAGAATTGGTAAATTCTTGACATTAGCAAATCCTTGACGGAATGGGGAGAAACTTATGTCGTCTGCTATAGCAGTGCATACAAAACATCCTACTAGTCAATACTCTAACCCCCTCCTTGCCATAATTCCCGAGTCGTAGGGATGCTTGTGCTTCTTGATTTCAGTGACGAGGTCTGCGCGGTCGAAGATTGCGGGAAAGGGGATATGAGAGCCGGTGAGGAGAAGCTCTTGCTGCTTGGGCTTTTTGTCGAGGAGGGAAAATATGTCTTGTTCTTGAAGGAGTCCTAACTGGACGGCGTAGAGAATTTCGTCGGCGATAATGATGTCATATTTTCCGAAACAGGAGAGAAGATAATCATACGCTTCCTTGACTTTTTCGATGTGTGCTTGTGTGGGCCTGCCAATGACCCAAGAGCCGGTGCCGAAGCGCTTGAACGAGAAAGAAGGAAACTTCTCAAGCGCACGAAGCTCTCCTGGATAGTCGATTTCTGGGTCGCCGGTTCCATTCTTCATGAACTGCACTAAGTGGACGACATAGCCGTTGCCGCATGCCCTGAGAGCTGTACCGAGAGCAGCCGTAGTTTTTCCTTTGCCATTACCCCAGAATATCTGAATGAGGCCGAGATGAGATTTGTCCATGCTTTCTTGACTATGAAGGATTCTATAAACATTGTTATAGCCTAAGAGAAGAGTTTATATACTTTTAAAAGGATTATAAAGTACTTTTAAAATACTATGAAAGAAGTGATTTTCAGAGGCGGCAAAGTCCAGAAAGGAGAACGCATCAAAATTCCTAAAGCAATTATCGATACGCTTGAGCTTAAGGCTGGCAGTAAACTTCTTATTCGCTTCGATGCTGAGAAAAGAGTGATTATTGTAGAAGAAGAATATAAAAAGAGGATGAACTTACGATGAATAGAAGGATTGAGTATGAGAGTATGCATGCGAGAGTGATTAATCGAAGAGGTCAGATAGCTATTTGGGTCATAGTAGCACTTGTCATTGCGGTAAGTATTGGCATTTTATTACTTGCTGGAGGAAAGAAAAAAATAGAAGTGTTTATCCAAGAAACCTACCATGCTGATGTATTTATCGAAAGATGTGCGCGGGATGCTACACGCGAGGCATTAGCAACAATGCTTCCTCAAGGGGGTTTTCTGGAACCGAAAAGTTATAAACAGTATCGGGGCAAGAACGTGACTTATTTGTGCGAAACGGTTGGTTATTTCGAGCCTTGTATCAGTCAGCATCCAATGCTCTTAGAAGAAATTCGTGCTGAATTATCCCGCGCACTCTCTTCTCGCCTCGACGAGTGTTTTCTTGACCTCCGAGAAACACTTGAAGAACGTGGGAGTGAGGTTACACTTGGACCACTGTCTCTTGCCCTCGCGCTTGGGCCAGGACAAGTAAAGCTCGATATTCGACGACCGATGAATGTTGATGAGCGAGGAACGACGCGCACCTTTGAGAATTTCGATGTAACCATTGCACATCCAGTGTATGATTTGTCACAGGTTGCCATCGAGATTGCAAGTCAAGAAGCAAAGTATTGTTATTTTGAATATGTTGGCTACATGATTCTCTATCCTCGTTTTGATATTAAGAAGACCGCTCTCTCTGATTCAACAAAAATTTATACTATCACTGATATTCCTTCTCAAGAAACAATTCAGGTCGCGATTCGAAGTTGCGCGATTCCGCCGGGAGTATAATGAAACGAGAAATACAGTTTGCAGTTGTTTGGATGGAGATTTTCTTAATCGTAAGTTTGACTGTGTCTTTCACTTACTTAGTACATGCTACCGATAACCCTGACATCGTACAGATGAATGTTCCACCTCCTAGCAGCAACTTTAAATCTCTTAGTGCATTTATCGGCAGTATTTTATTTGATGAACTTGGGAGTGTTTCTGCTCTGCAAGCACAAGATTTGCAACAAGGCGTTCATACGTGTCTACTCTCAAAGAACGGAAAGAGCTGTCAAGAATATCTCGCGAGCGAGTGCAGCGCAAAATGCACGAGTGCGTGCATACCTTCTTCGCGAATAAATGTTGCAGCATGCAAACCGGGTACGTGCTACGATGCTCGTGAGGGAACGTGTCAAGCCGGCTCTCCTCAAAGTACGTGTACTACAAATGGTGGGCAATGGTTTGATGACCCTTATGAAAATATTCCACAGTGTCGTGAAGGATGCTGCCTCATTGGAAGAAAGGCAAGCTTTATCACAGAACAAGCATGTATTCGACAAGCGGCAGTGTTGAGTGCTCCGAAAGAGTTTAAGTCAAATGTAAGAAGTGAGATTCAGTGTTTAGCATTCGGTTCGGCACAAGAAGAAGGAGCATGCGTTTTCGTGAAAGAGTTTGAACGAATGTGCACATTTACAACAAAGTCGCAGTGTATTCAATCAAGGGGAGACTTTTATTCGCAGCTTCTCTGTTCCAATACTGCTTTGAATACTACCTGCAAACCACAGCAATCTACTGGCTGCAGTAGTGCGCTTGATGGAACGCAGAAAGTGTATTGGTTTGATAGTTGCGGCAATCGAGAAAATATTTATGACTATGCCAACCGTCTTGATTTGCAACGATTGGGACGCGTGATTGCTCCAAATGCGAGCTGCAGTGTAAACACTCGGGGAAACCCTGTAGCAAACGCGCGATTATGTGGAAACTGCAATTACCTCTTAGGAAGCGCGTGTGGTAAGGCAAGCGAAACGGAAAAAGCGGCAATAGGTGATTATGTTTGCCGTGATTTGTCCTGCGTTGATACGCAAGGCAAGAAGCGGACTCATGGTGAGTCGTGGTGTCAGTACCAGGGGGCTGTGGGTATAGATGCTACTAAAAATAGAGGAATGGATACTCCGGGTAGCAGACATTTTCGCCAAGTGTGCATCAAGGGAGAAGTACGTACCGAGCCATGTGCAGATTATCGCAATGAAATCTGCACTGAAAGCCAGACAGCAATTACCGGCGGGACATTTTCGAGCGCGGCCTGTAGGATTAATTTTGCTTATCAATGCTATGATTATAACGGTATTGCGAACAATGAACAAAGCCGAGGTCTCGGCAAGGAATCACTGGAAATGAAGAGCCAAGAGCGCAATCGCAAGTGCGAGCAAAATCCTGATTGCTTTGTAAAAAATGTGCAGGTCGGCAAAGATTTTAAGTTTGATTATTGTGTGCCGAAAGTAAAGCCAGGATTTGCAACGGCAGAACGCGGTGATATCGTCTGCAGCCAAGCGAATGTTCAATGCAACACAATCTATGTCAAAGAAATTGGCGGATGGAAATGTAAAGCGAATTGTCAGTGCGAGAAAGCGGTATTTGCCGAACAAATGAATGACTTATGCATGAGTTTAGGTGACTGCGGCGGACAAGTTAACTATGAAGGAGCATACAGCCAGAATTATCGCGTCACGAGTACGAAGAGCAAACTACCCCGAGTGAGTCAAACCTATGTAACTGAGATGGTGCGGTATGCGGAACCGGTGAAAGGCGCGTTTATTCAAGCAAGTGACGTTGAATCGTTTTACAGTTTCTTAGGAACTCCTGCAGGACTTGGAGAAGCAACTGTACCAGGAGATCCTGCTGCCTCATTTGGAACTGCAGGCATGATATCTGGCATGATGGGCGTTGGCTTACTTGCTGCTGCGAAGACGACTCTTGGATTTCAAGCACTTAACACATTGGGACTTGGTGCTTCTCATATAGGCATCACATCAGCAGGAAAAGCAGCAGTTATGCCTGGATTAAGCGCGGCAGGCGGTGCCTTGGCAGGTGCAGCGGTTGGATTTGCCGCGACGTCGTTGTTGTTAAAATATACTGGTGTTGGTCGCGGTCTCCCGCCGGCACTCACGTACCTCCTGCTTGCTGCAGGGACTGCTGCAGGGGCGATTATTGGAGCATCTGTAGCTGTTAGCTTAGGAGCTTCTTCGACTGGTGTCTTTGGCGCGCTCGCCGCGTTTGGTCCTGTTGGGTGGGTGATTCTGGCAGTCGTTGTCGTCATTATTGTTATTCTTAAATTAGTTGGCATCGGAAAAGTGCGCAAAGTCACCGTGTCCTTTACTTGCAATCCGTGGCAAGCGCCTAGCGGCAAGGGAGATGCGTGCAAGAAATGCGGGGCAGACGGGCTACCATGTTCACCCTATGCATGTCAGTCGCTCGGGGCAGGATGCCACCTTATAAACGCC
>CAZCXX010000008.1:0-24692 GCA_964502865.1 Candidatus Woesearchaeota archaeon
GTTGTTGATGCTCGGCACCAGGGTTGAGTATTAGATTCAAAAAGAAAGATAGATTTGATGGACTCTCAACTTTTGAGCAGTATTCGAGTTTGCTTTACCGTAAAGTACGCTTTGTTCCAGATTGCCGCGTTTTCTCACCACGCGAAATGGATAATCTTTTACAAGAATATGTCCTCTATAGGGCTTTCCGCACCGCGGGAATACCGACGCATGATGTGGTGGGATTTGCGGAGATGAAAGTGGTTTCTGGCGATCGTACTATTGATCAAAATAAGCTGCATCGTTATATGCTTTTGCAGAGAAGTGATGAAGAAAATGACCAGATTCCACTAACTACGCAATATGGATTTTCAGAAGTGATTGACCAGCCACCCGCTCCTTTTACTCGTACTGACCGTGAACGATCAAATAAATTTACTAAGATTGTGCTCCAGGAAGTAGAAGAGTCCGAGCGGAGAGAAGGGGAAGGTTTTGATGAATGGGAGCGACGAAGAGTTGTTAAGAGCGAGAAAGAGCTTCTTCTTGATCCTGAGGCGAGTATTCGGTACGCACTTATGAATGAGCTTCTTGACCTTGAAGATAGGGGCTTATTCCACAACGCAGATTATGGGTTGCATGCTGCAAGCAACAAGTGGAAAACAATTCCGTACGACATGGACCTTTCGCTCGGATGTGGCAGACCCTTTGTCGAAAATGTTGCACGACTCATCCGGGCAGAGGTGCCTATGGGACAACAAGCAGCGTATTATGCCCTCCTTGCACGAACGAACAGAGAATTGTTTGAAACGCCTGAATTGCTGCATCAGATGCTTGCCTTTGTTGACAGTTATCCGTTTGAAGACAATAAAGAAAAAATGAAGAACACGCTCAAATGGCGGTTCTATTATGCGGCACTCACCGCAGGATCAGCAGAATTTGCCCGAGAAATCGGGCAACCGCACGTTTCTTACATTGACGAGGCACTCTACTTGAAAGAAGCTCGTCGGATTTTGCAAACCAAAGATTACGATACTATCTGCACTGTTGAGAACGATTACATGTGGTTGCGTGATTTTGTTGATGAGGGCAAAGCAGAAGGAAATTTAATCGCGGCGCCGGCGCCTGTTCATCCTCGCGTTTAGCACACCATTTCAGCCAGAGAAAATCACAAGCACGATGAGCCACCACACTCTAAAGGACGTGGTTTTCTTTGAGAATTCGCGACATGAAAAACGCTGGAGAACTCTGGCTTTCTTAGCAAACCTTGACCGTAATTACTTGAAGTATTCCTCAATTGGCGTTCCATCAATCTCAAGATAGACCCGTTTTCCATCGATTTCATAGAACTTTTCGGGTTCTGGACCGCCAACGACATTACTTACTGTGAGTTTCTTTTCGCTTGTGCGGACGTCGCCATCAAGCCGAGCCGCGCTTATTCTAATTTCACTGAGAGCACCGTAAGGGCGCTTACCTGCAAGCTCATGTATGCGAACATACCGAGCGGTTGTTTCTGGAAATTCAACGCGCTCAAACTTTGCTCCTTCATTTAAGACGATTTGTTCAGAAACAGTGCGCCACTCTCGATTATCGTCAGAGACTTGGACTTCCAGTTTTAGCGGAACATCCCATATGAATACATTGAGCTCGACTGCATTAATGCACCGCTTTCCACCAAAATCGAGGTCAATTGTTTTAGGATACTTGAGTGCGGGGTCGCCAAACCAGTGCGTATCAACGTTATTATCGATTGCATTGGCTGCACGGTAATTAGTAAATTGACTGCTCGCAATTGCATCTTTCGGCGTTTCAAGCTCATACGACCCGCATTGAATTCCTGAAGGCAAGACAGTACCAGACTGAGAAGATGGAGTTTTATTTTCACCATCAATTGTATTTCCTGTCATTAAATTCTTAAACCATGAAGACAAACTGAAAGCACTGGTGAATGTAACGCCGACGAGTAGCATGCATGTGAGCAACACAACAAGTCCAAACTTTTTATACATCTTACTTAATGAGCTTACTTGTTTATAAACGTTTCTTTATCGGGGTAGAAATTACTCTTCCGCTTGTGAAGGTTCCATTTCTATTTCATCTTCGTCGACGAGACCTAGTTCAGGAGCATCTTCAACAATTTCTTTTTCTACTTCCTGCTCTTTTGCTGCAAGCTCTTCGTCTGAAACGTGATCTTCTTTAACAGCAGTTAACTTATCTTTTCTGCGTTGTGGAAGTGGACGATTAATCGTGATAGGAAGAGCCCCTGACTTGAACTCATACTCTGCGATTTTTAATGCATCGTATCGCATTGCCTTAAGGTCAACTTCTTCAATTTTGATGAGGAGTGGGGCATCCATTGCAATTTGCAGGGCACGAGCACCGATAATGCGTGCTGTCTCGTATTTAGTAAATTGTTCGTTCATAGACATCTGTTTTAAAAGTACTTTTTAAGTCTTTCGATTACTTCCTCATACTTCTTGGGGAGTAGAGAAACTATTTTGTCGATGTCTTCACGATTGAGAGGAGCTGCACCGCTCTTTTGGCAAGAGTTAATCATGTACTGACCATTCCACTTAGAGATGCCAAGTGTACATCGAACCTGCATAGATTCTTCTTCCTCGCGAGTTGGATCCATGATGAGTATATTTCCCAGTTTATAAAAGCTGAAAGAAATGGGCATTGTTTCATCTGAAAGAGGCATTTTGCCAGTGAAAGGCTTATCGTAATCGATCAGATTGTTTTCATTAAGCGCGGGAATTTGCGCTGTCTGGAGTGCAACTAGGCAGGCCATCATTGCAGCATCAATTAAATTTCCATCGTCGTTAATGGGATAGACATCTATGTACACGGTCCAGACTTTTTCCCCGGGAGCAATTACAAGCTTCTTTAGGTCAATCATGTGCGACTCCCGTATTGCTCGGTCAAGCAAACGAGGAAGTTCAATTGCTTCAAAACCAGGGGGTCCTGATTCAAAGCGAGGTGATGCAAGGGGAAGCAAGTCGCAAGATACAATAAGATTGCCTTTATCTAGAGAATCTGGATAGGGTGTTCCGGGCGCAAGTTTGATACCTGCTAGCACTTCAGTTTTGCCCAAGCGTATACGCGCACTGCCTTCTGCGGCTTCAGAAATACCAGTCTCAACTGTAATTTGACGAATATCGAGAAGAGACCTTCCGTCAAACCTTTTGCCTTGCTCAAGCATGCGCTTGAGCGTTTCGATTGTTAGATTTGATGCTTCCATTACGCTCATGCTTCTACGACCTCCTTAAGGGCTTTCTTCTGCACTTCATAAACTTCAGCACAGGCATCATCTGCAAGCTTTAAGACTTCGGAAATACTGTCCGGCTGGATTTTTCCGTCAAGTTGTAAGAGTGTGTATTGGTTTGTATTTGAAAGCTTTGCAACCGGAAAATCAGTAGGACCTTCTCCTTCATCGAAGTCTTCCTCGTTTTTATCCAGGTCTACAATTAACTCCTTATCTAACTTTCCGACAGCGACTGATGAAACTAAATTCTTCATGGGAATGCCTGCATGAGCGAGCGCAAGGGCGGCTGCATTGATGCCTGCAGTGCGGGTACCTGCATCTGCTTGAATTATGTAAACTTCAACATCAACCACTGTGTTTGGGAACTCCATAAGATCAATGGCTGGCTCGAGAGCCCACTGAGTCACTTTAGAAAGCTCCTGTGAACGGCGAGAAGGTCCTGGTCTTTTACGATCGTACACTGAAAAGCTCAGCAGATCATAATTGCAACGCAATATTCCTGTTGCTGGATTCTGCATATGTTGCGGATGCAATTGCCGCGGACCGTAAACTGCAGCAATGGCAATTGTTTTCCCAAAACTAAAAATTGCTGAACCATCCGCGTTTGGAACAACTCCTACTTTTGCCTTCATTGGGCGGATCTCGTTTGATTTACGACCATCTGCGCGTTTAAATGCCATTTACTTTGACCCTCCCCTAATTTTATGCAAGAGGTTCTGATACTGTCGCTTCTCGCTTAGGTCGTGTTCATACCCTGAACCCACATATGCGGAGAACTCGCGAGCGCGAACGTAGGCATCAAGATAGAGCGCAGTCTCGGGAGCAACGTCCTTAAGTGCAGGGTCAGAACGCCAAGCATACCCTTTCTCATTTAGAATTGCTTGCGTATCTGCATTGTAAATGACATCCCGATCGACGTGCTCTGAAGTAGCAGCATACATCATTACATGAAATGCGTCTGCAAATGTAAGCTCTTGGGGATTTATTGGCAAACCAAGTTTTTCCAGGAGAGCACTCTCGCCCTCACGAACAGAATAATTACTTCCTCGCTCTTGAAGCGCATACATGCTTCCATGATAATTGCTTCCATGGATACATCGTACCGGCTGTGAAGCGATTGGAACTACATTGTTCATCTTAATTTTCCTCAAACCAGGACTCCATTTTTTCAGTTAGCCCTTCCATGTAGACCTTATCAGTTACAAATTCAATTGCCTTTCGTGCTCTGATTTGTGCGTCGAGAGTTGGACCTCGAATCCAGATCCACCCATTTTGACCGATGGTAATGGTACAGGAAGTTTTTTCTTTAATTAGATTAATCATGCTCCCTTCTCGGCCAATCACTCGTGGAACGCGATTCGAAATAACGTGAAAAATAAAGCCGCCTTCAAGCTTACCCAGACCTATGCCTTTAAGAGAAAGATCGATGCCTCGCGCTGTAATTGACCAAATCTTTGCAGCAACCACGTCTCCAAGAGCGAGGAACTGAGCCATTTCACTTTTGTTAATAAACCTGGGTGATTCATCAATGGGTATGAATCCGGAAGTTGCTGCGTCGACATCCACCAGCCAGCCATTCATCGTAATGTTTATGACACGCCCGATAATGACGTTATTTCTCCGCGGAATAAATGCGCCAGTAATCGCAAGGACTTTAATGACGCGACCCGCTTCTTCTGCAAGCCCGAAACGGCTCGCCAAAATATCTTTTCCCTCGCGACGTGTGCCTTCGCTTGGAAGATAATCTTCACCAGAAATAATTACTTCGCCGGGGACGACGACGCGTCGTTTCTTAACAGGTTCTTCAGTGGATGTTTCTTGGGCTTCGTGTACCGCAGTGTTAGTATGCATCATATCAATAATAGGGAGTATAAACGTCCTTGTCTATTCTGAAAAGCAGTATAAGAGAGGATTTAAAAACATTTCTATTTCTTCTCTTCCCCAAGTTCCTGGCTTTGTATGGCCCCGTGTGTTAAAGAATTGAGCTTGTCATAGAAATCTAGCTGCATACCTGCTGGAATATTGATGACTGCTGCAAGGTCTCCATTTGCAAGCCAGTCTTCGCTTTCCTTGTAATCTTTGAGCAAGCCATAGACTTGACCGGTAAAACGAGCGGGCACAACCAGACGGATACGTTTTGTTTCCACTCGGATAGGCAGAACGGTCTTGAGTTGGTCTAGCAATAGAGTAGCCTGTTGCTCGGCAGGACGACTATCAAAACTGTAATGCACTTCATCAACTGCGCGACGAAGACGCTCTTCAGTGTATGGCCGACCGTTCTGATCTACGGCGTTTTTGAGCAAGAGTGCAATGACTTGCTTTATTCTATTTTCACGCTCAGTATCTCTAAATTCTTGTGTCTTTTGCACTTCGCCTGTTGTGATAATTTTACGTGCGATCTCGTAAACGTCGGCAGTGCCGAAAGCATCGAGAAGGTCTTTTTGAGGAGCAACATGACCTTTTTTTATGTCAGTATAGATACTTGGCGTATCCATGGCAGCAAGAATATCCCCTTTTCCTGCCTTGACCTTAAGGGCTTCTTCGAGATTGACTGAAATTTCATACTGATTGCCTTTGACTTTTATGCGGGCCGTTACTTTTGGCATCTAGAGAAAAACAGAAACCGGCTTATAAAGATTTGTGCGAACCGGTTTAGGAGTTTACTTTTGAAGCGCTTCTACTATACTGCTTATTTCTCGCCCCTCGAGTCTGCCGTCTTTATTTGAATCATATTGCTGTGCAATTACTGGCAAAGAATTATATTGTTGGAGATTTTGATTCTGGGCAGTCTGGTAGAGATTATCCCTTAGTATATACATACCTGCACCTACCAACCCTATAAAACTCCAGCAGATGGCTTTCTCAGCTGTTAGGGGAAAAACTAACTTTTTTGCCTCTGCAACTATTCCTCGAAGCGTGCCTAAGAAGGTGTTACTCTGATATCTTAATTCTCCTTGTCTGTATTCCATTATATAATAAAATACGGGACATATTTAAAGATTTGTGTGTACAGGCTTTGTTAACTTAACGGGTGTTAATAAAGAATCCCAATCGCAGCAAGCTGCGGGGTATTCTTTAACACCAAGAACTTGAAGGTTCTTGGGTGCGCTCAAGAATGCAAAACCAAAGCATTCTTGACGGCGTCAAGAACTCTGATGTTCTTGAGCGCCATCGAGAATCAAAACCTCTGGATTCTCGATGCCTCAAACTGAGGAAGACGCACCAAGGTGCGGAGTATGGAAGACAGTTTGAGCAATAAAATCAAAAAAATAAGTTTTCGTGGCTTGGATAAGGATGTTAAATATTAATGAGTAAGACATTATAATTCTTTCAGAACTTGTGGGATATTCATCAAATGAAATATTGCGTTGAAAAATAGTATAGAACAACCACCTAATATGCCTGCCGATATAACAAAAAGTGCTCCCATGCTAATAAAATCATCTAATTTTATTTGTTTTGCGAATAAAGCGACACCAACTCCGATTGCATAAGTAAATGCAATAACAACGGATGTAGAAGCAATAATAAGATATTTCTGAAACTGTAAGTCTAAAATATTTTTCTTTTTAGTTTTCTCATCCATTTTAATCGCTAAATGTCCAAGCTATTAAAATTATCCCAATTATAACGGCAAGACCCGTTACTGGCAACCCAATTAAATACTCTCTGTTCAAAAGTATTGGTATAGTTCCAGTTATTCCAAACAAAGTCAGTAAGACACCAACCACCCCCCATAGAGTTTTATTCTTCTTAGCCATTTTATCCTCTTTTTTGTTATTTTAATTAAGATTTTCTGCTTTAAAATTGTTTTGTTTTATCATTGAATATGTCCTTTTGGCACCAATTAAGATTGCAAAACCCGCCGAGGTTTGTTTGTGGTTTTGTGATTTACAAAGAAATCCTCTACAAAATTAAACCTCTATCTAAAGATAGAGGATTTCTTTAGGGTTAAAAAAATTAGAGAACAGCCAGGAATCGTATATTGACCATCGTCTCAGTATATTGAAAACATTTCCCCTCGCCGAGGTTTGTTCTCCTGAGGAAGCAGATTACCATCTTTATAAGAAATTTAGATACATTGATCCACGCTATTGTGAAAATGGTCTTATCCGCACTCTCAGCGAGCAAGATATAGAGAACTGCGTAGGATAGATTACATTTTGTACGCATTTCTCTAATGGATAACTGCTAAATACTGTCACCTATCCCATGCAGTTATCCATAATGCTTATCGCGTACATCTTGCACAAGAAAAAGAACATAACGAAAGAGGGTTGTTTGTCCGCATTCGGCAAAAAAAGCCATAAAGCTTAAATAGCCCTTCTCCTACACATCTTTATTAAGGATTTATCTTATGGAAATTCCATCTGAAATGCAACATCAAGCAATGGGCTATGATCGAGCTGCGACTATGTTCTCACCAGACGGTCATTTACTCCAGGTCGAATATGCAGAAAAAACAGTACGCTTGGGAAGCTCAAGTATCGGAATGGTCTGCAAAGACGGCGTAGTCATTATTGCAGATAGAAGGCACCGAGATAAGCTCGTTATTCCTGAATCAATGAACAAGATTTTTGAGATTGATATTCACATTGTTGCTACTGCTGCTGGAATCCTCTCGGACGCCAGAATTCTTGTCGATCAGGCTCAAGTGCTTGCACAACAACATCGAGTAACCTACGGGGCACCTATTGAACCCCTTGCAGTTATCCGTATGATTGCTGACCGAAAACAAATGTTTACCCAATATGGCGGAGCACGACCATACGGTGTCTCATTTTTAATTGCTGGCTTACATAAGGAAAAAGCTTATTTGTATACCTCAGATGTTACTGGTAATTTCTTGAGCTACCGCGCAAATGCGATTGGCGAAAATGATGAGAAAATCAAGGAAATACTCCGACGCGATTTCCGTGAAGACATGAGCATTGAAGAAGGTATCAGATTTGCCATAAAGATCTTCAAGGAGTTGCTCGAGAAGAACTTTGATATAGGGCGTTTTGATGTTGGTTACGTGAAGAATACTGATGAAAAGCTCTTCCGCCTTCATGGTGATGAACTGAAGAGGTTTGTGAAGTAGTGGTTATGACTTAGTGGAGGCAGTTCTTAATGCACCTTCAGCCATTTTCTCAGAAATATTGAAAGAACAATGCTCGCGAGGAGATAAGCCCAGACCCAGTTGGGGAAGAGGAAACTTCCACTTGAATTAAAGAGCCCGAATATTTTTACAGAGACATCTGCGAAGTAATCTCCAAACCAACGCAAGAGAAGAAGGAAAGGGACTGTGGTGTACATAACCGGACGCATTGTTATTGGCATTATTTTCATTGTAATCTCGATTGATTTTTGATTGAGCTCAAGTAATTTTTCTGGGTGTTCTCTTACTTGCTTCATTTGAGCTTGAATTGCTTTTTGTTCTTCTCGGAGATGCTTAAGCATTTCTTGGTCTGTCAAATATTTTTGTAACAACGTTGTTAAAAGCGTGAAGAATAAGACAACTGCAAAAAACCCGAGATTTATGTTCCAATTCAAAAGTGCGCCCAGTGTTGGGTCGAGAAACGCGTGAACCCCTTCTTTAATACCGGGAACTGAGTCCCAGAGCAGGGTAACTCCTATACCGAGAAGCAATACAATAATGAGGACTCGCATTTCTTTCATATGAAGACCACCTGCGGGTCTCTCAACACCCTGCATCCTGCTTCGCGAATGAAGACCACCTTCGTAAGAAACCTACGGTTTCTTGCTGACAACTTCCCTTTACTTTCCCTGCATCCTGCTTCGCGAATGAAGACCACCTTCGTAAGAAACCTACGGTTTCTTGCTGACAACTTCCCTTTACTTTCCCTGCATCCTGCTTCGCGAATGAAGATCTCTTTTAGATCCATCTACTCACCCGCCATCTTCCGTAACGCTGGATGCATATCCACGGCATGCTGTTGTGCAACATTCTGATAAAGTTGATACATAATCATGACTGCGAGCAAGATTGAAGTTCCAGATGTAAGTGCGCCGAGTGTGTCGGTAAGTGCGGCGAGCAACCCTATGGCGAGTCCACCCATTACTGTTAACGATAATACATACCTATTTAGTATCGATTCGAGAATACGTTCATCTTTTCTGAAGCCTGGAATTTGCAATCCAGAAGCGACTATTTTTTTTGCTTGACTGCCTGCATCCATGCCTGCAGTCTTTACCCAGAATATGGCAAAGAGTGTTGAAAATGCCATAAAAAAGATAAGGTGCGTAAATGCCTGAATTATATGAGAAGACTGCAGACTTCCCCGAATGACTGCTTCAAGTAAGTTTGAACTGCTCAACCAATACGCAAGACCGGAAATTGGTTGCCCATTCGAGAATCCTCCAATAAATGTCGCATGCCCGACAGCATTTTCAATCAAACTTCCAAAGAGCTGTACATTGGCAAGTAAGGCGGCAACGAGAATGACAGGGATATTTGAAGCATAGAAAAATGCGAGCGGCCACTTAACGGTATGGCCCCGAAGACGATCGTAGGATAAAGGTATCTCGACTTTCAGACTTTGTGCCCAGACGACGAGCAGAAACACTGCAATCGTTACGAGAATGACGGCTCCGGAAACAAGTGCCTCACGAGGTGCTCCATTAATGAATGATTGTAAGATGACTAAAAGTGCACCTGAACAAGGAGTGCCGGTAAAGTCCGCGAGACAATTTTCACCATTGGTACCTATAAACTGGAAGAGACCAGTGACGAGTGTTCGTGCTACACCTGCAACAATAAAGATTGAAACGCCTGAGCCAAAGCCCCATTTTGTGGTGACTTCGTCCATAAACATGATTGCGAGGCCACCGAGAATTAATTGGAAAATTAAAATACCGGTGTAGGATGCACTAACTGGTTGCAAACCGCCCATAAGTACGTAGACCATTGCTTCAAAGATGATGAAGAAAATGACTCCAATTTTTTGCAATCCTTGGAAATAGCGCTTTCCCTCCGAAGTATTTGTATCAATTTTCAGAATGCCTGAGCCAACGAGGAGCTGCAAAATAATCGATGCTGTCACAATAGGACCAATACCGAGACTGATAAGGCTACCAAACTCAGCACCAAGAATCGTTGCGACTTGTTGGAATCTAACGAGCGAGTTTTGGCCAAGACCATAGAGCGGAATGTTTGCAAGCACGAAAAATGCGACGAGGATAATGAGAGTCCACTTAAGTTTTACATTAAAGCCAAGGCGTTTTTCTGTCGGCGGTCGAACTTCGGGGAGATTGTAGAGAATGCTTTGAATGTTCATCCTAAGACGCCTGCGGTTTCTTGTGGGTCAACTTCCCTCAAGAAAACAATACCTCCTCAACTTTATTCATGAAATGGAAATAGAGGAGAGAGTTTAAAAAGGTTTGTTGGGCAATTTTATCGTGGATACAGAGAATTCATTTAGTTTTATCACGTTTTGTACAGAATTCTTCATCTAGAGGATTCTGGCTGCAGATGACACAATCAACAGGATCCTCCATAAGTGTAGAGTTTTCTCGAGGCTCACCGACATAAATAGCCTTGTTCAATTATTTATGTTCCAAGCTATAATTAATAGTATATAAAGTATAACCACTTTTTACTATTCCTGTTTTGGCAGAGTACTCTGCCAAAACAGCTATTGAGCAGAGCTGCCCGAAGGGCATTATCTTGTTTTTAGACACGCTCGAGGAGTTGAGAATACTCAAAAGATTTTTAGTTTTTCAACTAATCACCATCTGAAGGAAATTTAGCCCTTCTTTTAAGATCATTTATGAAGAGTCCAAGAAGTACCTTAAAGGAGACATACCCAGAAATTCCTATGGCAAGGAGCAAGCCAAAGAAGATTGGAAGTGTATTTTTTTTGTCTTCTTCTCTAGTTGAAAGTTGGCCGTAATTCCCTGTCTTTCGCGCTTCTTCAAAATTGACGGGAAAGTCGTATTTTCCATTACCGAGATTTTTTTGCACATAGACGATATTGTCTTTTGTGTAGAGAAGATCGAGCAGCCTATCTCCAGTCACATCATACATTGAAACTTTTGAAGCCTCGTTCGTTGAAGGAACGTTTTCTAAGTTTGCACAGTTAGAAAGAGTTGTTACTGAAGCAAGGACGAGCGAGGTTAGTGTTTTTTTCATAAGGCATTGAGTTTTGGAAAGGTATTTAAATCTTACTTTACTTTTGTGTTTAATAAAGTAGTGATAAAGTATAGAGGACTTCTGGAGTGAACCCTTATTCTGGGTTAAGCCCTTAGCATATGCGCAAAGAGAGAAGAGAATTTTAATTACTAATGATAAGGATTTTGGAGAGCTTATATTCAGGCTAAACAAGCCATCATCAGGAGCAATCTTATTGAGGCTAAATTCTGACAAAATAAACTTGAGAGAAAAGTATCTCTTGAAGGTAATAGAAAGATTCTCTCACTTATTAGAAAATTCTTTTGTAGTCATAATGGAAAGACATGTGAGAATTAGAAAAATTACTTAGATAAATATTTTTCATTCTCTTTTCCGGCAAGCACGAGAGAGCCGCCGGCTTTCTTGACTTTCTCGGCAACGACGGCTGATGCTGCGGATGCGGTTATCTCTGCTTTGATCGTCAATTCACCATCGCTAAGGACCTTATAACCAGTGAGATCGAGCGTGTATGCTCCTTTGTTTTCTTTCGCCTTATTCTTTGCAATAAAATGAGGCATCCGCGCTTGAATATTAGACAAATTGATGACTCGCAACTTAGGAGCAATACGTCCACGTCGGAGTGTTTTTGATTTCCCGAAATAATTGTTTCCGAATAAGTGAATGACCAGCGACTTCTTCTGATCCGCACGCTTTCCAGTTCCTGCCCAGCCTTTGCCGCCTTGGTTTCCTGAACCTCGTGTTCGCTCTTTAGCGCCACGACCATGGGTTTGCGAACCTGCATGGCGCGAGGACTTCCTACGCTTTTTAACTCGGACCATCTTATAGCATCCTCCTGATTAATTCATTGATCTTTTCCTTATTGTCTCCAAGAACTCCTTTTCTAACACCGAAATGCAATCGAGCGTCGATACCGCCACGCGGAGGATGCAACCGGAAGAACGGCTTTATTCCAAGATCTTCGAGCGTCTTTTTTCCAAGCTGAGCTGCAGCCTCACTCAAATCAATTTTCTTCTTTTTATCGATCGGTTGTCCACGCTTTTGCAAAAGAGCAGCAAGCGTTACCTCATCTATGTCGCCGTACGCTACAAAATTACGAACATGTTTAAGCAACTGATTTGTTGTGGAGGTTGCCGGCAATAAGACAAGTGTGTATTTTCGACGCAAACGCATGCGTGAGAGAGTTTCTTCTACCGTTCGATCAATTTCTACCAAACCGGAAATCCTGATGACTGCTTTCATATGAAGACCACCTGCGGGTCTCTCAACACCCTGCTTCCCACTGCGTGAGTGAAGACCACCTGCTCTGAAGACACCTGGCGGTTTTCTCTCGACACTTTCCCTTTAAAATCCTTGCATCCCGCTTCGTGAACATTCATAATTTCATCTCCGTTGTCTTTTGTAACGCGTCAATACAGGCTTTTGCAACATTAAACGTTGTTCTTGTTTGGCCACTTGAAACACCATACACATCTTTTATTCCTGCAAGCCGAAGGATCTTCTTTACTTCATTACCTACGACGAGTCCGGTGCCACGTGGTGCAGGAATCAATTTAATACGCACCGATCCGCATTTTCCTTGTACGATGAAAGGGACTGTATGCGGCTCTGCACCAAGTTTCTTTTCATCTGGAGATTCATACCCTACATTGATTCGGAGAACATTTAGTTTTGCATGGCGTACTGCTTTTGCCCGTGCCGGAAGTGTTTCTTTTGACTTTCCATATCCAATACCTACATGGCCCTTTTTATCACCCACTACTGCCATAGCTGAAAATGTAACTACGTTTCCCTCCATGGTTTTCTTTTGAGTTTGTCTCCACGCTCTTCGCTTTCCTCCACCAAACTTTCCTTTTGCCTGACCAACGAGGAGAAGATCGCTTTCAAGACGAACAAGGGCATCAATAATTTCTGGCTCAAGCACTTTCCTCCCCCCTGCAAGAACTTTATCCAAATTCTTTTCCTGACCTGCCTTTACCATTTTACCAAGTGCGGTTTTTGGAATCCATGCTTCGAGCACTCTCTGTCGTTCAGCCTCGGGATCTTTTTCGCGACGAGCTCGCCAATCCCGAGCAGCAGCTACCGGAGCAATGGGGAGAGACTCGGCTTGGGGTAGCTTTGCAAGCTCTTGCTCGAGCTTTGCAATTTCTTCGGGAACTGGTTCAATCAAATCTTTGGGGTTGTTTTTTGTTTCTTTTTCTGCCATGTTATAATGCCTTCTTTACTTTTAGGACAATTTCACTTATAGTCTTGTTGCGCTCGAGATCCTTCTCTGTCGGAAGAACTTCTTCACTATATGCGACTGAGAGACCTGCGTCTACTAAGCCCTTCACCACTGCATAGATGCGCGACTTTTGAATGTTTCGGTGCATTCCCATGTCAATGATTGCGTCCTTGATTTTCCCTTTTACTTGCTTACCGATGAAAAAGCCAGTAAGATATGCTGCACACAGCCCTTTTAGGCTTCCAGCCTGTTCACTTGGCCATCCTTTCGTAAGCAAGATTTTTGACGATGTTCCAAAAACAATGCTGTCTTGTGCAATATTTGTCGTAATGACCTGTACAATTACATATCGATTTGTTTTGCGGATTACTATTCTCGGTCTTCCCGACTTCAACATTTCGAGGCGCGCTTTGTAATCAGTCTTTGCTTCCATACGGCGTCTTCGTATTGAACGTTTCATATTATTTGTAATGACGCAATATGCTCCTTCATATGCGCTTTGTTTCGATAGAGGCTTGCTTTAATCTGTTTCCTCAAAGTACGATACTGTTCAAGAGTTATTTTTTCTTGTTTTTTCAACTCTGCGAGATACTGCCGCAGTTTGCGTGTGCGTAAGATATACACTCGCTTACCTGGCTTGACCTTCTTACGGATACTTCCCATCCGACGACGAGTTTTACGCCTTACTAAACGTCGCTTACCGGTACTTTCCCGAATTAAGATTGCACCCGTATCCAAGAGATCGCGAATATCCTGCTTTGTAATTGCTTCTTTAATTTCATCGAGACGCTCTTTGTTGAAGATTACTCTTCCCTTACCTACCATAAGCACTTTTGCCGCCAGTGCTTTCTTTTTATTTAACTTCATGTTCTCTCCCCATGTTTGCAATTTTTATCCCTTTTTCTTTAGCTTGTTTAAGGATTTCAAGCTTCTTTTTTGCGCCAACACGTGCAATGATTGCAATGTTTTCTTTTTTGAGTGTTAAAAGTTCAGCAACATTGTGCACCAACTTTGGAGTAAGATTTTCAATTTTTCCTGCAAGAAGACTGGAAGTCCCATACCCTACTGTTGGGGCGCGCGGATATCCAAAACGTTTTCGGCGAATCTTACTATGACGACCTCGAGGCTTGCGCCATTTCTGCAACTTGGACCGGTTTTTGCCCAGACGCGAATGACGCAGCGTGTCTGAGCGTAAAAATTGAGCTCTGCGTACCATTAGAATTGTCTCCTGGGTCTCGTCACAATATAGATCCCGTCTTGGAAGACGCGACGATCACGATTTCGAACCTTAGTTGCTTTTTCAATGTTTGCGGCAGTTTGTCCAGCAATAGTAATATCATGAGACGAGACAGTTATCTTCTGACCCTTTACCTCTACTTGTGAACCGGGCATGATAATTGCATGTCTGGGCGTTTTCTCACCAAGAAAATTATTAATGGCAAGCTTATCTCCTTCTACCTTGAGCGTCATTGGAAAATGAACATTACATGCTTCTAGTGCGTACACAAATTTTTCCTGTAACCCTCTGAAAAGATTACTTATATGCGCACATAGTGAACGCATCATCATATGATGCGATTTATTTCCACGTTTACATGAAAGTATAAGTTTATTATCTACAACTTTGGCTTCAATTTCAGGATTCTCAATCTTACACATTACCGTAGTTCCATCTTTAGTACACTTAATTATACGCCCGACTACATCGCAGGAAACGCCTGCGGGAATTTCAATTTCTTGCTCGAGTTTTTTTTTCATATTAATAAAAGTACGCCAAGAGACTTCCTCCAATATTCTTTTCTTGTGCTGTCTGATGGGTCATGAGACCAAGACTTGTTGAAACTATCAAAATACCGATGTTTTTTGCAGGCAAGTATCGCTGCACATAAATGTCATACTCGGCTACCTGGACCATAAACCGCGGCTTAATAGCATTGCACGCATTCAATTTGTCAAGCTCGATGTTGAGTGTACGGCCATCGACTGCGTAATGCTTTACGTAACCTTTCAATTTGGCAATCGCGAGCACGGAAAGCAAGAGTCTTGAGTGTTGAGTAACTTTTACCGTACTCTGGTGCGCTCGCTTTGCATTCATTATCTTATTCAACGCGTCTGCAACAATATCGTGACTCATGTTAGTTGTATTTATTGAAGCCGATATCTTCCGCAATCTCGCGGAAACACTGACGGCACAAATTTAAATTATATTGTTTGAGATGAGCACCAAAGCGGCCACACCGCTCACATTTCCGTGAAGCAATGCCTGTTTTTCTTTCCTTTGGCTTGTTAAATCGCGTGAACTTTGCCAGCACGACAGGCTTTCCCCTCAACTGGCGTGCAACTTTACTCCAATCACTTGCTGTCATGTTATTTGAACGTTGTCTTAAAGCTCTCCTCCATGAACTTGATTATTTCTTCCCTTGTGACATACTGCTTTTTTGGAATTGAACCTGCTTTAATTTTTTTCCTTTTTATTCTTAGACCTGGGCGGACAAAGACTATGGTCGTATTAAATCCCCTGATGCCGATATCCCTTTGGTATTCAATACCGGGAATCTCAATATATTCTTTGATGCCGAACGAGACGTGGTTTTCAGCTACTTGCTTACGTGACATTTTATTCTCAATAGCACCAAGAATCCGACGAAGCAATTCGAGCGCTTCTTTTCCGCGCACGGTGACACGTGTACCTACTTCAAGCCCCGGACGGACGTTAAAATCGGGAATACGTTTGTTTGTCGCGATAATTTGCGCTTTTCTCCCGGTGATGATTTCAAGGAGCTTTTTCGCTTTTGTGAGATTTTCTGCGGTTGCTCCAGCACTGATGACAACTTTCTCAATGAAAACTGAGCGCATAGGATTTTCCTTTACCGCTAAAACAGGAACTGCTTTCTGGATAGTTTTTGCTTGAGGGCTCATAGTGCAATTACCGCTGCTTCATCGAGCATTGCGTTTCCCTCCTTTAATGATACTGTTATTTTTTTACCCGTTATTGAACTTATAGTTCCTTGTGCTCCTGCGTATTTTCCACTTATTACAAATCCTTCTTTCCCCTTTCCAAGTGCTACGTGTTTCTTTACCTTATTATCTTTGTCAAGATAGACTGAATCCCCGATTGCAAACGCCTCTTTGCTTACTATATTTGTTCCGTCATGGAGATGCGTCTGGATAGTATTTCCTTTCGTGAGTGTTTTTCCGATAATTTTGCATAAACGAACATCCTTCTCTTTTGTTTCAACAAAAGTGAATTTTCCTGTGGGTAAGAGTGAAAGGCGATAGACTTTGTCGGCTTCGATTGTATTAAAAAGTTTGATACTTTCATGCATGTCCTTTACTAAACGCCCATTGATCTTGAGTGCCTTATTGTGAATCATTGACTTGGCTTCGCGTGTATTTTCTGCAAGATGCAACATATCGCGCACTGCAATTAAAATTGGAACTGCTGATGTACGATGGCTCGCAGCTCTGACTACATATTTAGTCCCCTTACGCGGGAGAGGGAGTCGTTTAATAATTTCTTGTCGTGTTTGATGCATTGTAATTCCTTACTATAGTGGAAGACCTAAGTCCTTCCCCTAATAGCAGACGACAGAACGGGGAGAAACTTATGTCGTCTGCTATATTGTGTAGATTTTGGCTGAACACTCGTGCCATACTGAGAAGCGAGCGGTTTTACCTTATTTGCTTTCGTACGCTCCAGTACAGCTATACGTTTCTTATCCTCTAATACTAATGTTTGAATTTGTACGGCACGAGGATGAAGAGGAACGGCAACTTTTGTACCGTCGCGCTTTGTGTGTTGCAATCCTTCGAGCGTTATTTTAGTATTTGCAAGATCAAGAGAGACTACTTTGGCCTTTTTCTTTTTAAACTGGCCGCGCATGACAAGTACCTCATCCCCTTTCCGGAGGGGAAGACTTCTCTTGCCATACTTTTTTCGTAACTCTTTTGACAATTGAGCACTTAAAAACTTATGCCTTATGTGTAATGGAGCATTGTAACGATATTTTCTCTGCTTGCGAACTTGCGTGCTTGAAAGCCAGGAGGTGGAGAAAAAGGATTTCATGCTAATTCCTCCCTGATTGACCTTGTTCTTGAAAGAATTTTGGACAGTAATTTCATTCTTTCGGTAGCAGAAATAGAACTTTGTTTAACGAGAGTATCTAAATAAATAGGAACTCGGTTGTCAAAATAATGTCTTAGTAGGCCAAATTTTCCATCTCTGTATGCTTTGAAAGCATCGCTAACTAATCCGTTATATGTTCTATCTATTAAGATTTCTTTTGGGCTCTTCATGTGTAAATTACCTCTAGTCCACTATTCCTGATCCTCTCTTTATATTGAGAAACGATTTCCCTCATTCCATTTATTTTTTCAACAAATAATATTTCTCTCTTATAGTCCACAACAAGTGGCTCTAGCAAATCGCTGACGATTAATCTTGGTTTATTCTTACCAAAAGTCAATACAGACTTCTTAATCTCTTCCTCGAGTGCTCTTGTTTTTTCTTCTAGGCTTTGTAAGATTATATCTTTAGCCGTCATAGCACATGCTGCGCGAGTTTCGCGACCTCTTTCCAGCGTTCATGAACTTCACGAGCAACTGGACCTTTGATAAACGTCCCTTTCGGGTTTCCTTTCTCGTCTTTGAGAAGAGCGACGGCATTGTCTTCAAAACAAACTCTTTCTCCCGTATTACGGCGATAGGGCTTTCTTTGCCTGATAACAACCGCGTCAAAGACTTGGCCTTTCATGTCAGGCTTACCTGCGCGGACTGAAACCTTAACCCAATCGCCAACCTTTGCATACTGCTGCCTTCCTTTTCTCGACTTCCCGTGCTTGACGCCAGTGATTCTTACAATTCGCGCACCACTGTTGTCTGCAGCAGTGACCATACTGCCGATATTTAAGCCGCGTGTCACTCTGGCTGTAACGGCTTTCATGCTTTTGCCTCCTTGACCACCGGAGATTTACCTGCCATTTCACTCGCAGCACGGACTTTTTCAATGACGAGAAAATGAATAATTTTGCTTAATGGACGACATTCACGAATACGAATATAGTCTCCTACTTCTACGTGCAGACCTGTCGGTAGACGTGCGTGGAGACGTGTTTTCTTCTTATAGAATCGTTGGTATTTCCTGACATAGACTGTTCGCTCAAATTCAACGACTACTCGAGTCGCAAATTTCTTAACCACGAATCCTTCGAATGTGCGGCCGTGAGTTCCGACTGCCTCGATTATGTGCGTATGCACTTCCTGTTTCTTTGGTTGTTTTTGTTTCTTTGCCATTGTTAATCTGAAATTGCTTCCTCGTGAAATCCAAGCTTGACCAAAATTGGCTTTACTAACTTCTTATGGTTGCCCTGAAGCTCGACAACGCCATCCTTGACTGTACCGCCGCAAGCAAGCTTTTCTTTAAGCTGTTTGGCGATCGCTTTAATGTCAACGCTGTTGTCAAAACCAGAGACTAGCGTAGTAATCTTACCATAGCGACGGGCGACCGTTGAGACCGTGATCTTTTGGTCACTTTTTGCGATCTCTTCGAAAACACCTGCGTCTGTTGGTAAACCGAATCGTGGATCGATATCCATTACTTCTTATAAGCCTCCAGTTGTGTGGACGCGCGGCGCGTCATTAGACGCGCAATCGTCCTTTTAATTTCTTTAGTTTTTGCTGTTGCACGGTGAGCAGTCACATGTGCTTTCGCCAATTCCAATTTAAGCTCTTTGAGGCGCGACGTAACCTCGGTGTCATTCATTTTCGCAATATCCTGCCGTTTTATAAGGGCCATTATTTCCGAGCTCCCTTACGTGTTTTTTTGACGAGTGTTGCGATGGCAGTGTCTTTTTCAGGGAAAGCCGCGATCGGCTGGGCAAGCTTTACTTTAATTGCATCATCAATAACAATGCGGTCATGAATATGCGCATTTGGAGGCAAAATGCTGACTTTGATTCCAGTAACGCCAGTTATGTTTACTGCTTGCGCCATTGCACGATCGACGACTTTTGCGGGATTGCCAGTTTTCTTTAAATATCCTTGTGCGAATCGCCAGCTCTTTGCACGCTCACTGGGAAGCCGACCTGAAAGAACGATTTCTGCACCGAGTGCTCCTGCACGCATAATTTCTTGCAGCATTTTATACGCAACCACTTTGAATTTAAGTGAGCCTTGTCGTTCAAGAGAAACTGCAATCTCGTCAGCAACCAGTTGAGCATCAAGCCGAGGCTCGGTGATTTCTTTAATCTCGATGTGTGGATTATCCAGCTTGAATCGCTTTTTCAAAACGCGAGTAAGCTCTTCAATTTTTTCCCCGCGACGACCTATTACTAAGCCGGGTTTGCTTGTCGCTACAATAATTTTTTCACCAATTGGAGTGTATTCAATGCCTACTGCACTAATGCGCCCTTTTCCTAGCTCACGCTTGATGTACTCTTTTACGCCGAGCTCTTCTTTCTTAAAACCGACAAATTTCTTTTCTTCCATTAGTTCTTTACTCCTACTTCGCGTGCTTTTATAACGATGTGTGTTCTTTTAAACCGTGCGCCGCCCTTCTTTTGCGAGCGAGATGCCCAGCTTGCAGAGGCTAGATGAATGCGCGTCTTGCTGACATCGAGGCCGTTAACGGCAATGTTCCCTCGCAATCCTTTCAACACTGAGATAAATGCCTTCGAAGCATTAATTGGATATCTGCCAGACATCATTCCATGACGATGTGGTATTTCTCCCTTATAGGGAACAGCTTTCTTAAATTTAAGCACTTGTTCAAGGTCTTCAATTGCACTCTCAACGTGCTTGTTTTTTATAAATGAACAAATATACATAGAATGCTTTTTTGATATTGGCAAACTAATGCCCCGTGCAACTGCTTCTTCTTTCTTTTTTACCGAAGTCGTTGCTGCACTAGCTGCTTTTTTTTCTTCAACAGGCACTTGAACTTCTGAAGCGGGTTGTGCTGTAGCGGCAGAAACTTCAGTTTTTTCACTTGCAGCACTGCTCGAGGTTGCTTGCGGCGATAGACTCTCTGCTTTTGGCGCCGTAATAACTTTCGCTGCTTCTTGGGGCATTGCTTGTTTTTTTGGTGTCTCAGATTTATTTTCCATGGTTATTTCTTCTCGGTCTTGGAACCTTTAGTTGCCCCGATACCCGCTGCGCCGTGCGATACTTTGACTCGTGTGAGTGCGAATTCGCCAAGGCGGTGACCAATCATTGCATGAGTAATGGTAACATCGCTGAAAGTCTTTCCGTTGTAAATACCGATAACCATGCCCACCATGCGCGGCATGATAATTAAATCGCGAAGATGTGTACGTATCTTTTTTTTGTTCGTGATTTGTTGTTCGCATCGTTGTATAAATTTCTCGTGAGCTTGAAAACACCGCAACACAGAACGACGAGCACGTGATGGCAAATACTGAGCCGCTTCTCGAACACCAAGCGTCTTTAAGTGATCGAGCACCTGTCCTCGGTAGAAAATTTCCTTTGAACGCATAATTACTTCTTCTACCATTATGCCCGCCTCCCTGTACGTCGTGGACGGATGTGACCGACACGTGCACCTGGTGGTGCGTTACGCTTAGCAATCTTCGACTTAATACGCTTGCCTCTTCCTGAACCAAACGGATGATCAACGGCGTTCATCTTAACCGCTGATGTTCGAGGCCAGAGCTTATTACGTGCCTTCATCTTGTAGAACTTTACACCTGCTTTTATAAACGGCTTGAGAATTCTTCCTTCGCCTGCAATTGTTCCCAGAGTTACACGGCAATCGCCACTTACGAGAATCTCTTTCTTGTTCGGCATGAGAAGTGAGACTTTATTATGGTCATTGTGCTTAAAGACAATGGCGCTTGTTCCTGCTGCGCGAACCATCTTACCGCCGTCTCCGGGGTTATTTTCAATATTGTAAACATGTGTTCCGAGCGCGACTTGTTTGAGCATGAGAATACTTCCATCGCGCGGCTCTGCACTGGTGTTAATTGCGCCAATTGCGATTTTCTGGCCAAGGACTGCGCCGTTAAACGCTGCATTGTAGAATACTTCATGCTTCAGTTTCAACTTAAGCAAGGGGGCTGAATGCGCCGCGGAATGTAGTATGGAAAGAATTTCTGCTTCTCCTTCGCCCATAGGATATTTGATTTTGTAAATAAACGCGCGCTTTCGTGCTTGATAGGATAAGCTTCCGTGACCTCGTGCTTGTGAGATAATTCGCTTACCCATGTTAGATACCTGCTCTCCCTAAGAAACGAAGTAATTTTAATCGGGTTTCACGATAGTTCTCTCCCCTTAACTCGTCAGTATCAAAGTAGGGTGCAAATCCTTCGAAGACTACTTCTCCATCCACTATAACTTTATTGTCTTGCAACGTCTTAGACATTTCAATGTTTACCAGAGTCAATATCGCGATATCTGTGTACACTGGATCCCGTGATGCAAAATGATGAAATATTCTATCATCACTTGATCGAGAAACATGATAACAACAGTTGAACCCAAGATAGAGTTGCGGCGAACTTGAAGGAGTAAATGCAATGTTCACCCCGTGTCCGTTCGAGTGATTCCCGAGAGATATTCTTTGCGACCCTTTCATATTTTTAGCAGTTACTACATACTTTTCTGCTTCGATAAATGGATTTTTTCTAGATATCATCTTAAATCATCCCCAGCTTCGTTGCAACATCAATTGCCGGGTTCTCCTTTCTTAATTTGACATAGGCGAATTTTTGATTGTTTTTAATGAGTGTGCGAACTGCAACTACCTTGACTGAAAAGAGTGATTCAACTTCTTGCTTTATCTCGGGTTTGCGCGCTTGGCGAGGCGCTGCAAAAAGAAGAGTGTTTTCTAGATCAATGAGTTTTACTGCTTTTTCAGAAGTTATTGGTTTAAGCAACATGTATTAGCTCCTCCAGCGATTTTTTAGTATATAAAGTAAGACGCCCCAGAGGATAGAGGTCTGCAATGTGCAACTCCTTCGCTGATTTCACTTCGACACCTGCACACTTAACGAGCTCGTCATTGCCCGTGACAATCAGCAACCCTGCATTCTCTTTGTATTTTCGATTACGAAGCTTTCCTTTTCCTGAACGTACTTCTTTATTCTTGAATATTTTTGAAGCAGTGTCACCGAAAATCGCCTTCAAAGCAGCATGCATTTCTTTTGTTTTCTTTGGAAGCGTCTCAATCACCGCGGGAACGCCGAATACTGCGGAAAGTGTCGAGTACCGCTTTTTGATCCATGCTGGATTGAATGTTGCAGCAAATGCACCATGCCATGCAAGACTTCGTTCCTTGATGTTGATTTTACGAGGCGTGTGGACTGGCTTTGGTGGATGTGCTCGACGACCACCTCGTGTATTTGAAACTTCTGCACCTACCCAATAAAACTGGACACCTCTTCGCCACATGACCTTACGAGGTAGACGAGATATTCCCTTACCATAATGCCCTTTCCATTCATGACGACGGTGAGAAATTGTACCAGATGCAGAATGCCGCTTGCCGGCCTCGCTGTAAGAACCGTATGGCTGCATGTTTTCGAATTTGTCTGCTTCAACATATTTTGCAACAATATCTTCGCGGACTTTTGTTTCGAACAGTGCGGGAAGCTCTACATCGCCCTTCTTTGCTCCTTGCGCGTCATAGAGAGTTGCCTTCATATGACAACCTCCATCGTAAGAAACCTACGGTTCGTCAAGGACATGAGTCCTTGAGCGCGCTCAGGAATCGAAGATTCCTGACGTCTTGCTGACAACTTCCCTTTACTTTCCCAGCATCCATTCAGACTCATGTTATAAGCTCCATAAACTCATATTTCTTTTTCGTTTGTTCTTTTGTAGGACGAATAGCTGGAGTAATAAGTATTTGTCGCTTGGGAGGCCCTTGGACACTTCCCTTGACTATAATATAAGAAGATCGTATTTTGCCATAGTGTTTGAAACCAGTTCCTGGATTGATGTTTTTTTCAGCGATTGTGCCCTGCGTAAGAACTCTTAGATTATAATGTGTTCGAGTAAACATGCCAAGTTGACCTGCTTGTGGCGTACGGAAAGTAACTCGTGCAGGATGCCAGGGCGCAAGTGAACCAGGGCGACGGACACCTTTTTCAGACTTGTGTGATTTTAATGTAATGCCAAAACGAGGAACTGCACCTTCGAATCCTTTACCCTTAGTAAGACCGCGAACGTCAAGGAGCGAAAACTTGAGAACATCTTTCACCGTGATTTCCTTACCGATGAGGCTCTTCACTAATTCAAGTTTATTTGCTCCTCCGATCGCGAGTTCGGCTATATCAGGCGTCTTTTTTATTCCTGTTTGCTGTGCAAGTGAATAGACTAAAATACGAATGTCGTCGTAGGCGGCAGGCACTTCAAGCTTACCTGCTTCCTTGGGAACTCTGACGATGCGCTTGAGTACTGGGTCATTTGATACCACGACTTCCTTAAACACTTGCCCTTGCTTGTAAAACCGTACTGAGAAAATCTTCATGTTAGGAGCTTCGAGAATAGTGACAGGGATATAAATACGCTTGTTGGCTGTCATTGATTTATCTGTGTTGTCTTTTACTAAAGCGGTTGCCATACCAACTTTATAGGTAATAAATCCGAGAATGCCCTCGCCTTTAACCGGTGCCCAGTTTACACTGGGGAGAAAATGTTCAGCCCGTTTGCGGGGCCAATACTGCAAGCTTCCTGCGCGTGGTTTCGATAACTTTGCCATTGTTGTTTATCATTGTAAGTAGAGTCAACTCTCCTCCAAAAACGCCTGCGTAGACGTTGCCTTCATTGTGTTATCAGCACGGCGAAAGCCCTCAGCATTCAGTTAGATTCAAAAGAGTGAGAAAAAAGAGGTTTATAAAGCTTTACGTGCTTTGGATTTAGATGAGGCAAGAAATCGAGGAGCTGACCAGTGTCCGCCTTAGAATCAATATGCGCTCCGAAGGTTTGCAAAAGGGAGATTGCGGGCGCGTAGTTATGCTCTATGGAAAACCGGTTAAAGATGCGGATGTTGAACCCTAAAGAAATCCTCTATCTTTAGATAGGAGTTTAATTTTGTAGAGGATTTCTTTGGTCTCACAAAACCATAAGCAAACTCCACC
>CAZCXX010000009.1:0-23887 GCA_964502865.1 Candidatus Woesearchaeota archaeon
CACCATCTTCGTAAGATCTGTCTTTCTGTGATTTAGCCATGTATTGAAACTCCTATAATAAAACCACATGAACATCATTTTTAACCCTTTCGGCAAAAACTTTGGGTAATGAGTAGAAGTCAGCACTAAACTGCCCCTTTATACATATACCAAAAAGAAATTGTTTTAAACTTCCAATAATAGAGTATGGCATGGACGAACGCCTTGCTGCACACCTCGTCATTCTCTTCTTGTTTGTGCTTGCAGCCCTCTTTCTTGTGACACGATTATTGAGGAAACCGGTGGGAAAACGAAGAACATAAACATCGCCTCTTTCAAGTCGGATATGCGCTTCTGCCGCTTTCTGCGGTCTTGTGCGAGACGCCTTGAAGACTTAAACTCGAAGAATAAATCTCCAAAATCCCAAAAGATTCTGTAATAAGTATTAATCGTCTTTATAGTCTCATTCAACAATTCATCTATTTGATTAATGGTATAGAAAATTCTGAAAGAACAGCATGTAAGCAAAAAGTTGCTTAACTATCTGTCCGTTATCAGGGGTTCACTCCACATAGTTTCTTTCTCTTTTAGCCTTTATTACTTTCTTAATTCTCAAAAGTGCGTAGTCGTATGAACCCATTTGATATCGACGGCGGTCTATTTCTGATATATTGACTTCTAATCCATCTCCCTCAACAATCGTCCCCGCCATTGGAGATACAATTTCTCTCTTGACATCTAGCAATATATCCCCTCCTATTTTTTTAGAAGGCTTTGTAGAGTCTTCAAAGTGGAGTTCTATCAATTCGCATAACAATGAATCATGTTCGCATAACCTCCAATAATTTGTAATACCTTCTTGTAAGCAAGAGTCTTCCTTAAGGGGTACCAGTATCTCAGTCAATGCGCTACTAACTTGTTGTTCATCAGTCATAAAATACTTAAGTAATTGAGGTTTTTTAATTTATCGGAGTTTTGAGGTGAGGATTAAGGTTTCTGAGGAAGGCAGGAGATTATCAAGACGCTCTTTAAGGATTTCCTTGCCATATACAATAGTCGGAGCATCAGCAAGGTCGTTGGTATGACACATGCTGAAGCGTTCAAAATACTTAGGAGATTGCAGCAGCGAGAGATTGTATGCGCTCGGCCTATTGGTAAAGCCATTACGTATGCACTTAATTTCAGCAGCCCCGTCACTCAAAAAGAAATTGAGATGGCGTTAGTCCTGGAGGCACAGCAGCATACACGATGGCTCTCTGAATTCAAGAAACTCGAAGATAAAGCCGAGTTTGTGGTTCTTTTCGGATCAGTCCTTAAAGACGAGAAGAAAGCACGAGATATTGACTTGCTTGTTGTGGCAGACAAAAAGCATATTGATACAGTGAGAGCGATTATCAAAGAGCGAAATGAGGTCGCCCATAAAAAGATTCATCTTCTGCTTCAACTTCCTGAAGATTTTAAGAAGGATATTGCGAGTAAACATAAGGTCATGATGGAAATTATTAAAACAGGAGTTGTCTTATTCGGACAGGAGAATATTCGGAGATATTTAACACGATGACAGAAGCAAGCAACAAAGTTGAGTGGTGCTTACGCAAAGCAAAGAAAGAGTTAGAAGAGGGAAAGAAGCATCGCGGTCTTGTCAAAAGTGAGCCAAATAATGAAGAAACGCTCCTTCACATCGCGAAAGCAGAGCACAATCTTCGTGCCATCTCATATTTTAACAAGGGAGGATACTCTGATTGGAGCATGGGCGCAGGATTCTATTGCATTTATCATTGTTTTCTTGCGATTGGACATAAATTCGGCTACGAGAGCAGAAATCAGGAGTGCACGATTGCTTTAATGAGAAATCCTCTCTTTTTGAAGAACAAAGAAATTCATTGGAAAAGATGATGCCTTTGCTTGAACAACAACTTAAAACAGAAGAAACAAAAGCGTACCTGTATGAAGGAATACAAGCAATAAAAAACTTCTATAAGAATTTATTAGGGGAATTAAAGTCTGGAGAAGAATATTACGTTATCGGTGTAAATTATGGTGAAGATATGCCTGGCATAAAAGCGTTTTTTGAGAATTTTCATAGGCAAAGAGCCAAGAAAGATATTTGGGTAAAATTACTCGTTAATTATGATGCAAAAGAGACATTGGTGAAAACGATACAGTCAAAGTCAGAAATTCGTTATCTTCCTCAATATTTGATGAATAACATGATCCTCCTTTTCTACAAGAATAAAGCATTCATCTTCTTCTTAGCTAAAGATTCCATCGGAATTCTTATTGAGAATAAAGAGATAACTAGGGGCTTTAAGGCATATTTCGATGCTTTTTGGAAAATAGCTAAAAAGTAATCTGTCACCTTCAAGTTGTCGACAATCTTTAAAAGATCAAGAGATCGCGCACATCCAGCTCAGAGATGCCCACTAAAATCGCATGACGGGGCGGGGCTCGGACGGGGTAGTTATTTTAAGGTTTAGCAAGTGCCCACATCACGTTAAAGTATTCCAAGAATGCCTTGATCAAATTCTTATCGCGCATTAAGATAATTGTGGGTTTTTTGGAAAGAATGGTAATCATCACGCGATCTTTCCATATGCTGATTTCAGCAGGAGTTGTATGTTCAATGTATCGTACTTGAAAAAGCCGCGGATATTTTCCCAGTTCTCCAATCGCCCCGCGTGTGGATTCATTGCATACAATCTTGTAACGAATTCCTTTCTGTGCTACTTTAACATTATGTTCATCAAAGAATCGCATAACTTCTGCAGGTTCCTCTCCATTGCTTGCGCCAAACACATAATTGGTCTCTCCTTTTTTTAGAGTGTTTCGCAAGAGAGTATATACTGTATCCATGCCTTTCCATCCTCTGAAGATTTCCACTTCAGTGTCATCGTTTTCGACACGCTGTCGCTTTTGCAAGAATGGGATGATTTTCATAATTTCCGCTTCTTGCTGAGTGATTTTCTTCTTCTTTTCTGCTAAGAAATCTTTCAGGCGCACGGGATCCACAGCCTTAAAGTGCTTGGAGTTATCCTCGAGATAATGAGAAACGATGCCTTTCTCGCTCAGACGCTCAAGTGAATCATACACTTTTGAAGTGTGTAACCCTGTCTGTTTGATTAAGGGTCCGCTCGTCGTTGAACCTAGAGAAAGCAGAGCTAAATAGACTTTAATCTCATTTCGCGTCAGTCCGATGTCTTCAAGAATAGTTTGAACATCCATAATGAGAAGAAGACTCTTCTCTTCATAAATCTTTCCCCTCTTCCCCCTAAGGGGAAGAATAATCTTTAAATAGTACTCTTCTCCCAGAGAAATCAGGGTACAGAATTAAATAATGCTGTATCTTCAAAGTAGAAACATAAAATGAAAAACACACTCACAAAGATGCTGGGAGGATTAGCAACGGTAGCTGCTCTAACAACTGTAGTGTATGCAGCAGATCTCCCACAAGGAAGAGTAGAAACCTTTGTAGGGAATAAATATTCTACTTTAGATACAAAAGTCTTCGGTCCCATAGTAAAGGATAAGATTACGTATTTTGGCAGAAACATCACAACGTGGAACTATGATTCAAAAACACACTCTCCTTTTAGCTTTATCGACCTCAGCCTCAACATAGGAAAAGGATTTACGCTTGTGAATGAAACGCAGTTTATCGATGGAGAAAAAGGAGTGTTTGTAACTCCACGGTTTGGTTTTGAATACTTCGGCACGGTTTCTCCCATCAGTACCAATTTGACGTTATATACCATTAGTACCGCCAATGTCCCTACTCATTATGAGCCAACACTCAACGGAGAAAGCGTCGTGACATTAACCTGGTCGCCTCCTTTACGCAAAGATGGAAAGCTCAACGGCTTTTTGCAGGTAGAAGCACTTACGAACTATGGCGGTAAAGGTATTAACTTTGCAAGCCAGAACTTCAGGGCAGGCGTCGCAACAAAAAAGGTTGAAGCAGGAATCGGAGTTAATCTTAGTGAAGTGCCTTCAGCTGACAAGACATTTAGTTATACTGTGGGTCCTTTTTTGAGCTGGAAATTCTAATGTTTCATCTACAAACAGTGCTCAAACCGAGCCCCATTCATGGAATCGGTCTGTTTGCCGATGAATCTGCTGTGAAAGGCGAGAGAGTTTATACATCAAATAACAATCTTGATTTGATCGTGACTCCAGAACAACTTTCAAGACTTTCTGAAGATGTACAGCGGACGATTAAGCACTATGGAATGTTGAATAGAAAGGAAAAGTGCTGGTGTCTTGCATTCGATGATATTCGTTTTTGTAACCACTCGAAGAACGCCAATCTGACTCTGCAAGAATACGCTCTGGTTGCAACGCGAGATATACAAAAAGGAGAAGAACTTACGCATAATTATGCTGAAATTGAAGATTTGCGGGAAGAATTAAGATAAACCTCTTACTTATTAGCTAAGTATTCAATGGTTGACGCTGGTCGTATATCTGACGGTGATTGCCAGTAGCGAATTCAACAAGACCGAAGTAAGGTTGAATATTTTCTAATGGACAAGAATAATCGTCAGGAATTCCAGCGGGATCAAAAATAAAAGTTCATCTCTGATTCAGTTCAGAAGAAGGTAAAATATGATTTCATTTATGTTGATGAAAATAGTTTTAATAAGCATGATGTCAAGAATTTTGAAGAACTAGTAAACAATTTTAGAGAATATAAGGATTAAAATGAAATCTCAAACATTTCTAACAAAATCCCGATATGTCGCTGGCTTAACTTGCCCAAAAGCCCTCTGGCTTATGTTCAACCGCCCCGAAGAACTACCAAAAGTTGACGAAGCAACACAACACAGATTTGATGAGGGGCATAAAGTAGGGGAACTAGCAAAAAGCCTCTTTCCTGATGGAATTGAGATTAAAGAGAAAACTCCCATCAACAACGATAAAAAGTCACGAGAATTGCTCAAGAAAAGAAGACCTCTCTTTGAAGCAGGATTTATACACCAGAATGGAAACTGCTACGCAAGAGCAGACATTTTAGTTCCAGTGGAAAGGGATGAATGGGATATTATAGAAGTTAAAAGCGCAACCGAGGTTAAAGAAGACTATCTCCAAGATATTTCTTTTCAGAAATACTGCTATGAATCTGCTGGATTGAAAATAAGAAATTGCTTTGTTTTACATATCAATAACCAATATGTAAGAATGGGGGAAATAGAAGTGAAGGAATTCTTTGTGCAATCTCCTGTAAATGACGAAGCCGATAAGGAAATCAAGAATGTTGAGGCAAATGTAAAGAAGTTATTTGAGATCATAGCTTTAAAAGAATGCCCAGATATAAGGAAGGGGGAAGAGTATTGTGAAGATACGTATAAGGTGCATGATACCTTTTGGAAGGAAAACCCTGCATGCAATATACTTGACCTGTATAGAGGTGGAAAGAAAGTCATTGAGCTATTTAATGCAGGAATACTTGAAATTAAAGATGTTCCTAATCATTTCAAGATGAAAGATAAACAAAGAAACAGTTATTCTACATGGTTATTTGTAGAAGAATTTATCGATAGACTTGTTTTACATATCTCTCCGAAGAGTTTCAAGATTGTGCGCTGGTATGGGCTTTATAGTCGAAGAAATGTCAGAATCGAACGAGAGAAGAAAAAAATTAAAGATCTACAAGAAAATATATCTCTTACTTCCCAACACAAAAAGTTCATACTCTGTTGCCCACAATGTAAATCTCCCCTGAAGAATGTTCTTTTCTTTGCTAAAAAGCCTCCGGACACAAGAGAATCGGTTAATACTCTAGTTTATTGGACTAACGAAGACATTTGTAATTATGCCCGGTAGGGCATTGTCTTGACATGAAAAAGAAAGAGTCCTGAGAAAACGTCAGTTGTCTCGGTAATCTTCCGAAGAAAGCGAAGCGAAAAAAGAAAAATTCACAAAAATCATTAAATTTATTTGGTTTTAAGAACTAATTGAACACATTGCGCAAAATATGATGTCTTAGAAAATTATAAATACTACCAAGTATTGATAAGAACATAAACAGGATACATTGAGCGTTTGCGTCTCTTGATTTTGGACAAAATGTCCTGCTCTCGGTCGGGGCATAAGCCTATTCTCAGACTAATACTACTTTCAATGCAAAGATTTAAATAATATCAACTGATATTATAAGCATGGAAGTAACTGCGGAAGAACGATCACCATTTACACGGTCACCAACATTGCAGACTGTGCTTATGGTAGAGCGCTGTATTGAGCAACATAGCGGAGCGTACAAGAAAACAGAGTTGTTCAACAACTTACCTCGCAAGGTCATGTGGCAGACATTTCAAGTAATTATGGAGTATTTGGAAAGTATTCATAAAATTGCTTATGATAATGAAGGTCTAGTTGTATATATTTGGAATCCTGCATTTTTCGAAAAAGTAAAAAAGAGACCTGCAATTAAACTATGAAGCCTGACAAAGTTGTTTTTGTAGATGAAGAGCTTGAAAAAAGTTTTAATGAACTCTCAGAAAGCGATCCCATCAAGCGAGGGATCATTCGAGCAATCCATGCAATTCAGGAAAACTTCTCGTGTGGGAGAAACGTCAAAAAAGAGCTGATTCCCCAAAAGCTAATTGACAAGTATTCTCTGAATAATCTCTGGATTTATGACTTGCCGAATGGCTGGCGGCTTCTCTATTCAATCACTTCAGGAGGGGAAATTGAGATTATTGCCGCAATTCTAAATTGGATGGATCATAAGGATTATGAACGGCTCTTTGGTTTTTGATCTGTCACCGTCAAGTCGTCGGATGCTCTTATAAAGATGCACTGTCTGGGTATGATAATGTGTTATCCCGAAATTATTTCATAAGGCTGATTTAGGTTTCTGGCCATAGTTATCGTACGTAGCGATCTTCCCAGTCTCGCATACTTTTTTCATCAAGAACAATTTTTGGTCGCAGTTGTTGTGTTGTTGGTTTATGGAAAAGTGCACCGCAGATGAGACCCAGGACAAGACCTGCGAGATGCGCGGTGTTGCCGACTTTGCTAGGGATAAATACACCGATTATGTCACCTATTGCCCAGAGGAGCGCGGCAAGAAGCATGGGCATGGGCAATCCAAATGCGAAGACAACCATGCTTGGTCGAAGTACGACGAGTGTTCCAATAATGCCAAAGATTGCACCTGATGCACCGAGAGAACTCGGATAGATGAGTAATGCAAGCACATTTGCACCGATGCCTGTGGCGAGAAAAATTCCAAGCATTTTTCTTCCACCAACTAAGACTTCGAGAATACTCCCAAATAATGCAAGTGCTAATAAGTTGTAGAGCAGGTGGCTCATGCTTCCATGTGCAAAGAGGGCGGTTATCGGGCGCCAGGGCTGAGACCATTTCTCCTGCTCGAGTGCAATGAAGTCGGTAAATGAAGGGAGCGCGACCTGGACGATATACACTCCAATGCAGATTCCACAGAGCAGCAGTGCAATTCCTCGAAATTTCATGTCTTTCTTAAGGGAGATCAAGCATTAAAAATGCGCGTTTCCGTGTCATGCAAGTTTACGAAAGCTTTTATACCCTCGGGAGTTCTTTTTTGGAGAGCTGATTTGCAAGACATTCCTGCAACAGCGATACAATGGCGGATGTAGTTTAATGGTAGAATGACGGTCTGTGGCGCCGTAGACGGGGGTTCGATTCCCCTCTTCCGCTTATAGCTAACGACATTAAAATTTTACCGCCCTGTCGTTAGCTATCAAGGGGAAGACGTACAATAGTGGTTAAAAACTTACGTCGTCCACTATACTCTAGTTTTTATTTCGCCAAAAGTTGGAATGGGATATCGCTTGACTCATCCGTGCACGAGTGCGATTTATAGTGGAAGACCTAAGTCCTTCCCCTAATAGCCGACGACAGGAGGGAGAAAAACTAATGTCCTCGGCTATAAAGCAAGGTTTTTATAGGTTGAACACATCGCTGATTCATGCTTATTGATGTTGATACAGTAAAAGGATTTCAAGATTTTCTTCCTCCGCTATCGTTAAAACGACGCGCGGTACGGCAGATTATTGAAGAGTATTACCGACGATATGGGTTTTTGCCTGTAGAAACACCTGTTCTGGAGTTTGACGAGTTAATGCGAAGCGATGGCTTACATGAAGAAGACGATGCTGTTTCTGACCGTTTTCGGCTCAAAGACCGGGGAGGAAGAAACCTTGGCATGCGCTACGAATTCACATTCCAGCTCGCGCGAATTTTTAAACAAAATCCTAACATTAAACTTCCCTTCAGGCGGTATCAGATTGGAGAAAATTTTAGAGACGAACCAATTGGCCCGGGTCGATTTCGGCAATTTACCCAATGCGATGCAGATGTTGTTGGAGATTCGTCAATCGATGTTGAAGCGGAGCTTTTAGCGTTGTTACGTGATATCTTGAATGCGCTTGGGGTTGAAGCAACGATGTATGTTAACAATCGAAAACTTATAGCTGCTTTGATTGAAAGTGTTCAAATACGCGACTCATTCGCAGTTATGCGCGAACTTGATAAGCTTGACAAACTTGGTGAGGATCATCTTAAGAGTAATTTACGAAAGTATGCCGATACTAACCAGATTCTCACACTCTTCAAATTACTTGAGAAAGAGCTTGCATTCTTTGTCAGCAATGGATTTGACGGCGCGAGCGCTCTTGAGGAGTTAGAAAAGAAGTGTAAACGCTACGGGGTTTCTATCGCTGTACAACCTACGCTCGTCCGGGGATTGAGTTATTACACAGGCAATGTATTCGAAGTGCGTGCGGCGAATAGTGTGGGAACCATTGCAGCAGGTGGGAGATACGACAGTGTTGTAGGTAAGCATCTCTCTCGCGAGATACCTGCAGTCGGCATTTCGTTCGGACTCGAGCGCGTTACTCAGTTAGCCAATATTCCCGTACCGGCGGCACTTGCCGCAGTATTGATCTCTTTTGATAAAGATAATCAAACACTAAAACTTACGCAGGAGTTACGCCAAGCAGGCATCTCTTGTATGATGGTTGCCGGAAAACCAGGAAAAGGTCTTGAGTATGCAAATAGCCTCGCAATTCCCTATGTGGTTTTTGTGGGAGATGAAGAGTTAGCTAAAAAGAAATGGAAATTGAAGGAGATGCGCACCGGAGAAGAGAAATATGTGAGTACAAAGTTTCTTATTAAGACGTTGAGTAGCCCCTTGCCTTCAACGCTCGGTTGAAGCGCCGTAATAAAATGAAAATCCGTACTTAAGTGTCTTTAGTGTTCGTCGCTTTCGCACATGCAGAACTGAAGTTGAACTTTTGGCAGGCTGCTCTGTAATGTATTCTGCTTGATGTTTTTTATTATTATAGTGGTATCGATATCCCTCATGCGGCAGTGGAAGATGTTCCATTTCTTTTTTTCGTAGCGTATCTGTTTTTTTCCAGTCAATAAATTGTTCTATCTCACCTTTCAGAAATTGCTCTCTTGAAAAGTTTCGGTAGTTCATATCTTCCCTATAGGTTTTGATGCCGTTAATTCTTAGAAGCGCTATTTTAATATCGTCTGCATAATTTTGCATTCGTACAACGGTATCTGCTCCTGTAACTTTCAGAACTGCTTCATGCTCGTTGATTTCTCGCTCGTTTATTCCTTCAAGCATACAGACATCGCGTACGTATTTTTATAAACTTATCGCTGTTCGAGTGGAGACGAATTCTGAAGGGCTTGTTGCTTTATCGGCTGGAGGATCCTGGAATTTTTCTTCAAGATCTGCAACTCGCGCTCGCTCTTCAGGAGTGAGGGAACTTCTGAGCACTTTTATGGATAATTAGGTTAATTGTCTTTGCCTGTTCCCCTAATTCTCTATATCTCTTCTTCAACTTCCAGGCGCATTTTTTCTAATGCAGCTGCATTTTGCTTTTCATAGAGGCGCTTGAGGAGTATCCAAATTTCAGAACAATGGCTTTCCTGCTCGAGCCATACTTTTTGCTGATTGTCAAGATGAAGAAGAGGTAAGAATGTTGCCATGCGCTCTTCTGTTGTTGAACCAGCTAGTTCTGAAAACGATAGCTTTTCTTCACGATCTTTAAAAATATCCCGCAAACGTCCATACACCTCCTTGATACGATCTTGCACGTTAATTTTTTGTTTCGGAAGGGAGTTCGCTGCTTCAAATTCTTGTTGTTTTGCAACAACCACCTTACTGATGCGACGGTTTTCAGTCTTTATCGCATGGCCGAGCGCATTCATGAGCTCTTCAAGAGTGACTTTTTTGTAGCGGGGGAGCGGTGTACGAACCGCGAGTAACGGTACATCTTCATCGAGTTCTATTCTCTCTTGGGAGTATTTTCTAATTTCTTTTTTTCCAAAGAGCACTTCGTCAAGGGTTTTAATATCATAATCGAGCAATATTTCTGATTTCATGCGTAATAACAACGAGGCGGCAAGCAGGACTTTACTTGAAATAAAGAAGTTTGCTTCTTCAAGTGTACGGACGCGCTCGAGAAATTTCTGTGCAAGCAGAGTAAGATCGATATCCCATGGATCTAACTGTTCCGTATTAATAAGATCGTAAATTATCGCCTGCCAACTGAGCTTGTCGCTGAGGAGAAGGTCATGAATCTGCTCTTGCCCCACTTTCTGTGTCGGGGAGCTACTTTCTACATTGAGCGCAATTGGTGGTGATCGATCGATTTCCTCTTCCATACGGGGCGGAGGGGCAAGGGATTTATATGGTTTAGTATATTGCATTTAGAAAACAAATACTATGTACCCATTTTGAAGTTACAACATAATCGAAAGATTTAAATAGGGGTGTATCTACAGAGTGGTATCACCTCTTTTTTCCCAGGAGAGGACGTTTCGCCGCTCTTCTTGATTGGCGAGACCTCCTCTTCGTGGGTTTATAGCGATTTACCCTGATAATTTTCAGGATAGAGATTCTTCAAAGGCGGCAAGAAAGACCTTACGAAAGGCAGCCAACCTTATCCGAATCGTCAAGGACTCACGTCCTTGAGCGCACTCAAGAATTCGAAAGCCAGAATTCTTGATGCAACGTGTGATTCTTCAAGGCACTCACGAAAGACCTCAATGAGGCAGAGTGCATATCCGAATCAAATGGGGAGGTGATTTTTATAGGCGTTCTTTTGCTTTTTTCTGCAAAAGACGGATGAGTAAGAACATCATCGCTAACATCAGAAAAAAGAGAATGAGCATACTTGTAATAATGCGATCGTCCATGATCATACATCATACAACTTGTATAAGAATATAAGGTTTCTCATGCTTTAGTTAAGAATTCAGTATAGTGGCATTTACCACAAGATAGGCGATCTTTGTGTTGAGCTAAAAAGATACCTGCACCGCATTTTACACAGGCTTTTGCTCTTTTAAGAGTCGTTCCTTGTATCGTGTAGTGCTTATATTTTTGGCTCGTGGGCTTGTTCTTGTGTGGTTTTTTCCCCTTGCCTTCTTTTGAGGAGCCTGCTGCGCGTTCTGACATGTTAAGAATCCTCCTTTTCGGTATCGAGATTCTTAATCATGCTCAAGAACTGAAATCCTAGATAAAGAGTTCTTGACATGTTAAGAATCCTCCTTTTCGGTATCGAGATTCTTAATCATGCTCAAGAACTGAAATCCTAGATAAAGAGTTCTTGACATCAGGATACGCCCTCCTTCTTTGGTGCTACTTTAACCTGAGGCTCGATACGCTGCTTATCCGCAGCAGTATCGTACACGAATGCATCGATGGTGAATTCATGGCTTCCGAATTTACTTCTGACTGCTTTGAGCGCGATAAGATCTTCAGTAACTTTCAATGTTGTAGCTACGAGCAACCGTGCCTTGTTAAATCCGGGATTTGTTTGCTCGACAAGCTCTGCGGTGATTTCATCACGTTTTAGAAGCTTATTTCTAAATTTTTTGACAATCTTCATCCGAGTTTCACCGCATATGTCCCTTTCTTGGTAATTTTTACATTTTTAGCAATTTCAGATTCTTCTGGTCTAAGCACGACAAGTTTGCCTTTGTATGAATCTATTAATTCTTGACTGCCACAAATAGGGCACGTGTTCCCGCTTTCTACTACCGCCTTGCATTTTTTACATGCTTTATGTGCCATATTATTTCCCTCCCTTCTTACCTTTTTCTTTTTTTTCGCCTTTCGCAACTTTAGCAATATCGATGTCTTTCTTGCGCTTGTCTTCTTTGATCCATTCAAGCTTTCCGAGCCCGGGTTGTCTCATGGTAAGGCCGATTTTCGGTTCACCTGATTTATAGCTAATTGCTACAACTCGTGCAAGACAGTCATCGTTTTGGTCAAGGTTTCGTTTGCTTGCTTTACCCGACAGCGTGCCGGTTTTACTGAAAGAGACATAATCTTCCATCGTTTGTGAAATATGAATCATACCTTGTGCAGGTCCAATCTGCATGAAAGCACCAAATGTGGCGATTTCTGCAATGGTTCCATAGACAAGTTCGTGTAATTCTGGTCTCCAGACGAGCACTTTAAAATGCGATTTATAGAACGCCGCTCCGTCACCTGGAATAATGACTCCATCTTCCACCTTGTCCACCACTATAACCGCAATCACAAAGCCGAGCTCTTTATTTACCTTATCGACATAACTCTCGTTGAGTTGCTTTTCAATTGCTTCATGGGTAGATAAGCCGAAATGCTTTGGTTCTACGCGTACATGATCCTCTACTTCAACTAAGTAAAACATACTGATAAACCTTTGAGTGGGAAACGTCTGATGCTTTAAAAAGTTTGTGTTTATGGAGAATTCTGGTAATTGGGATAGTAATTTGTCCAGAATTCTCGTGATAGATAATTCCCAAAACTTACTCCAATCAAGGGAATTATCTATAGTCCAGGCGAGGTTTTTGCGCTGATCTCTTCAATAACCGTACATATATTCGTTACAAAACTCGCAATTTTTTTCGGGCGAGCATGCTCTAAATCCGCGAGTATATGCAGTGATAATCGCTTGAGCAGTCTCGATGAGTTCGTGCTCAATTTGGTAGATGTTAAAGGTCATTGCTCCATTCACGGAGGTCGCATTTCCTTCATCATCTAAGTAAAATTCGAGTGGCTTTTCTTGCTTAAGCATGTCGAGAGTAATTGTACGCACAGGACCGAGATTAAGCGAGCGAGCAGCGAGGGCGTAGAAGCCGAGCTGCCAGTTGCGAGCGCGAGGAGCAATGGAGGATTTGCCTGTTTTGTAATCAATAACTTCAATTCCCCGGTCGTGAATATCAATGCGATCGGCAAACCCTATGAAATTAAAATCTCCGATTTTTGCACGAAGTTCTTGTTCAGTCTTTGATTTCTCATTATATTTGTTTTTATTTCTCTCAAAGAAAACCGCAATGAGCCTAAGCGCTTCATTTAGGTCAACTGAATTCCAATCTTCAGACAGATGCAATTCGTAGGCGATGTCAATAAAGTCTTTATGATTTTTAGAATTTGCCCTCACTCCGCGCTCGAGCACAGCATGGACAAATGACCCCAGGCGCATTGACTCCCATGAAATTGTCTTTCGGTCGGGCATATGATAGACATATTTGTATTCGTATGACTTTTCGCATTCGATAAATGTAAGTAATGCCGAGGGAGAGAAAGTCTTATGGTCTAGTTGATGATTTATTGGCGTTCGCTCAACATTCTTGAGCGCAGTGATAAGTACCTCTTCGAAATTTGGGCTGTGGAGTAGTGTACTCAACTTTGTTGCCGGCTGCAGTTCTGCAGGGGATTCAATTGCGAGCAGTTGATCATCCCGAACATACTGTATATCTTCGTTGGTACGATAGTTAATTTCGTTTAGAAATGATGATGGTGCGTGTTTTTTGCCTCCGTATTCAGTTGCATACGTACATATGAGTTTTTCTCGTGCTCGCGTAGCGGCAACGTACGCAAGCCTCCGTTCTTCTACGAGCAAGTGATGTCGTTCGTACTCTTGCACTACGCGTTCGCGTTCTTGGGGTGGAAGTTTTTGTACTTGCGCGAGTTCGGGAAGCAGCTCGCTTGGAAGAATTGGATTGTTCGTGAAACGTTCGAGAGGGAATCTTTTTTGAGCAAGATTGGTGAGAATGACTGTTTTATACTCTAGACCCTTGGTTGCATGTAAGGTCATGAGTTGCACTCCCTGAATTACATCTTCCGCCGCCATAATCGTAATATCGAGACTTTTCACGATGTCGAGATAGTTAAGGAAATGCGTGATGTCAGGACCATAGAGAGCGGCATGCGTTTGGGCAAGCTCGAGGAATTTATCGAGATTAAGCACAATATGTTTCTCTTCTTGTGTGCTTGGTTTCCCTACTGGGAGCAATCCTGCCGTTACATAGACGTCGAGCAAACATTCCTTGATTGGTTTTTTCGCCCCCGGTAATAAACGAGTGATGCGCTCTCGTAACACCTTTGCAGCAAGCTTTCCAGAGGTTGAAAGCGGCAAGGTTTCGAGTGCCGCGTATATCTGTTTAGAGAGATTAGGCGTTTCACTATGTTCTTTCATAAATTTCCCTACCTTAATAAGATCCTCTTCGATAAATCCTAGCTGATACACCACGTCCCACCAGGCTTGTTCACTACCATTTACATTCCGCGTGAGGGCGTCGATAATGGTCAGATAGTCAATCGCTGTTTTGATAACAGGATGATGGAGGAGCGAACCCTTGCTCACAGCACTATAAGGGATGCCTGCCTGTTCGAGCGCACGGCGCATCATCAGCCCTTGTTGATGTGTGCGCACCATAATGCAGATCTCTTCTGGTACTTTATGAGCAGCAAGCTCGCGCCGGACAAGCTCAATCACTTTTCGTGCTTCTTCTTTAGCGTTACTTAGTTCGTACACTTCAATCGCTTCGCCCTCCCGCGCATGCACATTCTCGACCACAAAACACTCTTCTTTATTCTCGTAATTATGCAAAATCAGCTTGTGCGCGGTTCTGAGCACTTTATTCGGTGAACGGAATGATGCCGTAAGTGTATAAATGTCTGTTTCGGCTACCGTAAAATACTTTTTGAAGAGTGCAACATTATCCTTGTATGCTCCTCGGAATCGATAAATTGACTGATTCATGTCTCCGACGATGGTGATGTTCCGATGGGGAGTAAGCAACCGCAATAGATCGAGTTGTATTTTGTTTGTGTCTTGAAATTCATCGACAATAATATAAGAGAATGCAGTAGCAACTTCTGGGTGCTTCTCCAAAAGTGCGTGTGCATGCAGATGGAGATCTGCGTAATCGAGATAGTGCTGTTTCTTTTTTATTTTCTCATATCCTGACCAAGCAAGTGCGAATTTCTTCATGTCGATGAGATTCTTGAGATGCTGCATTTCTTTGACAATAAGGCTTTTTCGCTCTTTGCTTTCTCGTGTATCTTTTAGATAGATCGTCTGGAGCTCAAGTTGTAACTGTTCATAGCGTGCAGTTACAGATGCAGTGTCTCGATTGCTCAATTCTCGCTCTACATACGCTTGTACTGCAGCAAGTGTAACTCCTAGGTCTTTTGCAGTAGAGATTGTATTCGTGTAGGCATGGCAGCAGTACGGAGTAACATGCAGCGTGCGATGTAGCATGACTTTTGCTTCATCAGGGGTCAGTATCTTAAAATCTTGAGGTATTTCGAGCAACTCTGCGTGTTTGCGAATGAGGTCGGCACAGAAGCTGTGAAATGTTTTGATGATTGGCTCTTTTCCTACTTCGAGCGTAAGTGAGCGCTGGACGCGCACGAGAAGATTGTTTGCTGCTTCATTAGAAAATGCAATACAAACAATCTGTTCAGGCGGATATATCTTGTTTGTAATAAGGTACTTTATTTTTTCTACAATGGTATGCGTTTTACCCGTGCCTGCTCCTGCGAAGATGACGCAGGGACCGGAGGTTTTTTGAATTGGGGAGGGCATAACGCTTAGAACACGGGGGAAGTTAATAAGGTTTTATGCATTGCAAAAGTAAAGAAATTTAAATCCTCTTCTCTTTTCATTTCTATGAAAGATTTAGTCATAAAAAAATCTAAAATTGGACAGTTTGACAAAGGAGTTTTTGCTAAGAGAGACTTCAAAAAAGGTGAAATTGTAGTAGAATATAGAGATCTTAAACCGCTTTCAAAAAAAGAATTCATGAGTCTCTCAGAAAAAGAAAAACAATTTACTCATGAGCACTGGGGGGTCCTCTATCTTTATCCATCACCTGCAAGATATGTAAATCACTCATCAAATCCAAACACATCACAAAATCTTAAAGATAGATATGATCTTGCAATAAGAGACATAAAGAAAGGAGAAGAGATAACTACTGACTCAAAAAAGGATGATGTCTGATAATATCTGTAGAAAAGTTTATAAAGTTACTTAGTTACTAAGTGACTATGGATCAGAAAACAATTAAGTTAAGTGTTGAAAACTATCGATGGTTAGCTAAACTAGCGGCAGATTTACAGAAAAAGAAAGGAATACCTATCTCATTTGATGAGGCCGTTAGTGAGTTAAAAAGTAAGCGTTCTTCTCGTAATGGACTTCTTTCAGTTGCAGGCAGATGGAATATGTCTGATAAGGAAGCTGAGAGATTCGAAAAAGAAACGAGGACCCTTTGGAAGACATGGAAGCTATGATCTGTTTAGACACAGGAGCAGCTATTGACATTCTCCGTAAGAAAGAAGTAATAATCTGGCTAAACTCCCTCTCTTCTGAGAGTGTTGTGTTCATTACGCCCATAACTCTTTTTGAAATATATCGCGGCATCTATTTAGGCTCTCGTATTGAAGAAGAACTAAAAGATTTTGAAGAAATGCTTGAGTATCTTGAGATTATTCCTCTAACACAATTTCATATGCATGAGGCTGCACGCACCAGTGTAGAGCTTCAGAAAAAAGGAATTTCTCTAGACATTCGCGATTTGCTCATCGGCATATGCGCTCGAGAAGAAGGATGTGTACTCAAAACAAGAAATAGAAAACATTTTGTTGATATTCCAGAATTGAAACTTATAGACTAATTTACAGCATTTCCCCATACCCAATGAGGCGCCAGTGATTTTTAATATTACGTGCAAGACCCACGTTTTCCCTCGGGGCGGGGACAATGGGGACTTTGAGGGAAAGCTCAATTTCTTTTGGCGAGAGTTTTTTAACGATGCCAACTGTCATACTTGTGTTGATACTGAGTAAAAGCATTTCCGACATTTTGAGTGCTTCGACTTTTTGCGCTCCAGATGCACCAAAGAGTTCGGGGAAGAGGGCGTACTTGAGCTTGACTGTGGTGGTAATTTCAGGCATAACTCCAAGATGAGATACTACACATCCGGACAGCGAATCAGATTTTCCTATGGACATGTCCAAGGAGGTTTCAATTGACATACTCCCCCCAGGTGTTAATTCCGGAACCACACGAGAACCTTTGTAGAGCTTGACTATCTTTGTTTTAACTGTTTTGTAAAAATATTGGTTTGCTTCTTTTACAACGATTCCGGGCTTTATCTCGATGGTGTCGCCAATTTTAAGGATGCCTTGCTTTAACGTACCGCCGAGGACAGTACCTTTCAATTCCGCTGGTTTTGTACCCGGGCGATTAACATCAAAACTTCGAGCTACTACAAATCGCGGGGGACCGGTCGTGATGCGCTCTGGAATTGGAATTTCCGCTATTGCCTGAAAGATATAGGTAAGATTAACGTCTTGTTGCGCGGATGCAGGGATTATTGGGGCGTTATCATACCTTCCTTTGAGAAGTGCTTTAATTTCTTGATAACTCTTTTTTGCTTGCTCTTTTTCTACGAGATCGATTTTGTTTTGTACGACAATGATATGGGGAACTTTTTTTGCCTGAAGCGCGATTAAGTGTTCGCGCGTTTGCGGCTTGATTCCTTCATTCGCTGCGACTACGAGAATTGCGGCATCGATAATGGCTGCACCTGAGAGCATCGTTGCCATAAGCATTTCATGCCCCGGAGCATCGACAAATGAAATATGCCTCATGGGTGTTCCTGACTTGTTATTGTATTCCTCATTGTTTTTATACAAGACTATATCTGCATACCCGAGCTTAATCGTAATGCCTCGCTTTAGTTCTTCAGAATGGCGCGATGCCCAGACGCCGGTTAGTTTTGAGAGCAGCGTGGTTTTACCATGATCGATGTGTCCAACAATTCCTACATTGAGTGTTTCATCTTGCATGACTGATGAGGATTGCGCAATTTGTTTTGTCATGGAAAGGGAAGCAGAGAGGGTTTTAAGAAGGTTGCGGTTTTAAAGAGAATTAGGTTAATTATGTTACCAATTGTACCTAATTCTCTAATGGATAATTAGGGAAACATACCGCACAATCAACCTAATTATCCATAAGCAGCAGGTGCAGTTTCTACCTTAGGAATAGCGGCTTTCGGTTGATTCTGCTCAGGGAAAATTTCAGCAAGAGGTCTTGATCCTGCTTTAAGTACTTTAAGGTTAATCTGAGAAATATTTGCGGTAATTGATTTTCCCCGAACCGTACGGCGGCGGCGAATGCCTGGATATGAATCGCGCATTCCAAAGCCCTTTGTGAGCAGCAATTTTTTTGGACTAATTCCTTCTACATCTTTAGAGAGCGGGAAACCAGCACCATCACTTCCCCCTGTGATTTGAAGCTCATAGCTGTCAAGTTCTGCTTTGATTTCTTTTCCGTCGATCGTTTCTCCAATTGACTTGCCGATGAGCGACTCGTCTGCAAGTTCGATTTTCCATGCTTTTCCATGCTCTGAAATGTTTACTTTAATGGGCATACGGGGGAGAGAAAAACTAGGTTTTTAAATGTTTATTCCATTCTGAGTCAATACTCCGCAGCTTGCTGCGGCTCAGAATGGAATTAGAGAATTTCTCTTTTGCTAACCGAGTGCAATACCCCACAGCTTGCTGTGGAATGAGCGAAGCGAATGGTGGGACTTCGAGAATCCTTAGATCCTGATTCTCGAGAGTGCTCAAGAACCGGGGAATTAAGGTTCTTGACATACACGAGGTTGAGAAATTCTCTTTATTTGGCGGTTTCATATCCTTCTATTTTCAAGCCTTCAATTCGCGCAAAGTGCTTTGTGTTGCGCGTTACGAGAGGTTCATTATTTATCATGGCAATGGCGGCAATCATGATGTCTTCTGGCTCTATTAGAGATCCTTTCTTCATGAGTTCTGCTTCAATCTTTCCTCCAAGAAAAGCACTTTCTTTATCAAATTCTAGAATTGTGCTGTCTGAGAGAAACCTGTTTATCTTTTCTTTTTCATCTTCCATTCTTTTGCTCAAATGTGCCCCAAGCGCCAGTTCCATAATTACCGGTGTTGGTATAAACAAAACCTCCCCTCTTTTTTCTAGTGACTTCCTCATTTCTACCGCCCTGGTTTCCCCTCGGAAATTATCTATGATAAAGGAACTGTCAAGACAAACCATTATTTAGTTCCTCGACTATACGTTTTATTCTTGCAGCCCTGGAGATTTTGTGTCTTTCTCTTCGTAAGCGTATATTTTTTTCAAGTTCATCAGCGGATTCTTTGGAAAGAATCCCCATATATTCATCCCAGTTAGGCTTTTTGAGCACCCTTGTTATTATTTCCGAGAAGCTTTCATTATTTTTACCTTGTTTGGATAATATCTTATACGCTTCTTCAGTTATTGAGATGTTCTTTGTCGCCATACCCACACATATGTGTGGGTATTTATATATGTTTTGGTCAGGGCGCACCGATGTGTATTTAAGGGAAGACACTCTAGCGCATCCATGGAAGAACCGGATCGCTATCTTGTATATTTACAGAAGACGCTTGAAGTCACTGAAGCATTTGCGCGGCGGCAGATTGATCGGCAATTGACTATCGAGGGAATTTGCCGAAATTTGGGAACGCTGGCGGGAGCACTCTACACAATTAGTATTTTAGGCGTTTTGCCTGCGACATGTTATGAGCTTAGAGAGCAGGGGGGCGCCTCAGCGCGATCGGAGGAGCGTACCTCCACTCATTCATCTTTCGGAACAACCAACTCATTTTCTTCAGCTTTTACGGCAGAAAAACGCTAACTACCCCAAAGCTCATATTTCTTTCTTTTGATTTGAGCGATCTCTTCAAGGACAGAAAGCTCGGCATTTGATAAGAGGTCTTTGTTTTTCTTGAACTGTTTAAACTGTGTTTCGGATAGATCTGCGTAGAGAGACTTCGTTTCCTTCAGTTGACGATCAAAGGTCACTCCTGGCAAAGCAAGCGCCAGTTCTTGCCCAGTAGTTGCTTCACTAACTGAAGATTTCTCATGCTGTAATGATTTGACGTGTGCGATTTGCTCTCCTTGGTTGTCGATAAGAGGGATACCTACCTTTATCTTACCTGCGACCACTCGTACACCAAAAATTGCCGGGTTTGAATTGCGGAATACATGCTCATGGAGAATTTCGAGCTTGCTGATAGTTGCAAGTGTGAGCATTTTTTCCCTGATAATCTGCTCATGTCGTTCTTGACGCCATTTTGACAAATCTTCTATGAGCCTGTAGACAACAGGATTAGTCAATATCTTGACGTTTGTTGGAATTTTAAGATCCTCATCGAGTGATACATTAAAGCCAAGCACTACGGCGTCTAGCTCGTTGATCGTCAGATTTGTTTTTGCGGAAATCAGGTCGCTTTTACCGATTGGCCCGATACCTGCTTTTACTATTTGAATATGTTCCTGCCGGAGAAGCGTGATCAAGGCTTCCAGCGAACCGAGCGAATCTGCTTTAATGATTACTCCTTGCTTGTCCATATTTATTACCGAAGCAATTTCTTTCTTAAATTGCGCTTTGGTTGTCTCAATTGTTGCCGCGCTTAACTCCTGGAATGGCATGCCCGGGAGAATACCTTCTTTTTCAGTTAATTGCATTCTAACACCAGTTGCTGCCAAGACCTGCTTTGTAGGCTTAAACTTAATTGATAGAGGTAGAATTTCAGTCAATGAGCGAATTTTAGTGCTTATGGGCTCACCAAGGTTTGCAATCATGAGCTCTGAGCCTTCTTTGAGCGTTCCATCATACACTATTGCTTCAGCCCATTCAATCCCTCTTTCTTTCTTTAATTCTAATATAACTCCTTTTGCTTCGGGATTTATTTTTAAGCGTTCACGCAAGAATCGCTGGCATAATCCTGAAAGAACAAACAAGAGTTCTGAAATACCTTCCTTTGTCCTGGCAGAACAAGGAACTAGCGCAATTTTTTTTGTAAAGTCTGTTACTTCAAAAAAAAGATCTGAATCAAATCCATGTTCTTTTAGCGAACTTTGAAACATCATTAGTGCTTCATCGAATTCTTGACGAGTGTGAACTGGTTGTTGTGCGATGGTTTGTTGCGTGCCGTGTTCACCATGTTGCCATCCAGAAATAGTGTCGATTTTGTTGAGTGCAATAAGAAAGGGAGTTTTATGAGCTTTGAGAATCTGAAGTACTTCTGCAGTTTGTGGTTTAATGCCTTCTTTAATACTCACAACTAGGACTGCCAAGTCAGCGAGTGAACCGCCGCGTTTCCGCAAGTTGGTGAATGCCGCGTGGCCTGGCGTGTCAATGAAGAGAAAACCCGGAATATTGAGTGTAACACCTTGGGTCTTGATGAGGGGGCAGACTTTCTTGAGTTGCTCTGCAGGATAGCGCGTGAACGAGATTTTTTGCGTTATCCCTCCGGCTTCATCTGCTTGCAGGGAGCTGTCTCTAAAGCAATCAAGAATTGACGTATTATGAATGATAAATCTTTCAGCTATGAAATTTTTTGTTTCTGGAACTGTAAAGTCATAAACATACTTCTCTTTATTCAAAACTTCTTTCTTTGAGGTCACTTTAACTAGTCTCGTCTCACTATCTAATAGTTTTCTTAGTACTCTTGAGAAATCATTCTCTTCTCGTAAGCTGTTGAGCACTTTCGATATAAAATTTCGAGTTATATTCTGTTGCTTCATATATTTGCTAAAATAAGGTAAAATTTTATTCTTTTTACCTCGAAACTTTAACTCTTTAAATTTATTCTTAGTAACGGGCAGAATATCAAATACTCTGCTTGTCTGAGCCTTTTCATATGCTCTTATCACTCTTTCTAATTTTCTTTCCAATCGAGGTCTTATATGATCTAAAAAGAGTTTGAGATACTCCTTGTTAGATATTTTCAGGTAATGATACCCTTTCTTTTCATAAATACTCGATAATATTCCAAAATTTAAGAGTAATATGGAACACTCTTTTATCATCGCCTTGCTTTTGCTCGTTATTTCAATAGCATGGTTAATATGTGAAACATACCCATCTGTATCAAATAATCCTGCAAAAAAACCTCTAAAAACCTCCTTGTTCTTTTTAGCAATTTCAGGAACTTTTATGATGCCTGATTTATTTCCAACATAAATATCAAATATCTCACTCAATAATCTTATAAGTGTTCTTCCTCCAGAATCTTTTACCATCATACCTGTATGCGCAATCACCGTTCTTGATTCTAAGTTAAAAATTCTCTTAAGACCGTCACGATAGGCTTCTTGAATGTCTTTATCGTTATTATGAAGCATTGCATTAGTAGCTGTTAAGTGCCCATCGCCAGCCAAGCATCCCAAGATGTATCCTAATCCTTCAGCATCGTCAATAGAGGGCAGAGCAATTTCTTTACTTGTATGACCTGCTCTCCACTTTTCGCTGGCATTCTTTACTGTATCTATCGTAGAATACACATCAGCATCCGATATTCCTAAATAGCATCCTATTAAAAATAAGTCTTTTACTCTAATTCTTCTTTTTCTTACGTTTTCTGCAAGATGTTTTAGGGATAATTTCTTTTCTATAGTTCTATATCCTTGTTCTGACAGACTATGAAATACCTTATCAAACGTATGATTAATAAAACACACGAGGTTGTCCAACTTTTTTATTCGTTCTATGATGATACTTTGTATAGGCAAATCTATTGTGGTGATATGTTTTGGAAAAACAATATAATCCTCTACTGAAAGCATATCTGCCCTTTTCTCATAAATTAGACCATCATGAAAAACCAAAAAAAGATGCTCAGGTGTTGTTTGAATGATATCTCCTGATGCAATCTTAACTTCGATAAGACTCTCCGCTTTTCTTCTCCAAATATGGCTTATGGAACTCTGTATTATTTTTCTCCCATCGAAAGAAGATACTTTTAAACCTTTTTTGGAAACATCCTGAAAAACTCCATCTTCAATCTCTACTTTTTTATCCTCTTCAAAGTTGTCATAAAAAATATCTTTGGCACTCTTAATTTCGCCAGTACTAAGAGGTATAAATGTATTCCCTGCTACACATTTACCGTGATCGACATGTCCGCAGACCGTGACGATGGGAGAGCGCAATGCTTGAAATGATGTTTCTTTGGTCATGATGTGTTCCTTGCATACCTCTTGTACTACAAAGGTATTTAAAAAGCTGGTGCTTTGGATAGAACGATGGCAGCGTAAAAGTAGAGTATTCTTTTGATCTATAGTGGAAGACCTAAGTCCTTCCCCTAATAGCAGACGACAAACTGGGGAGAAACTAATGTCGTCTGCTATATAGCGCAGGAAACACTATATCGATTAAAGCACCCTATTCCCCGCAGCCGTTTCTTGTCGTTTGTTTACACGAAGTACAGAAGATAGCGCAGTTACCAATGCGTTTTGCTGGACCGCCACAGTGAGAGCATACTAAGCCTTCATTCCCAAAATCAGTGATTGACTTTTGTTCTTCAGTAGGCTTTTCCAAGGTTATGAGCTCAATTTCAGGTTTTGCTGCTCCAGTTCCAAAATGCATCGTCATATATTGCGCTACATAATCAACAATTGAAGATGCAGTGCGAATGATGGTCCCACGTTTGTCCAAGTCGCCACCGAGTTCATTTTTGACAAACCCCGAAGGCTCAAACTTTTGATGTCTGAATTTCTTGAAGAGGACTTCAACTGGAATCCCATATTGCAAGTTTAAG